>NZ_JAGLBG010000051.1 GCF_018260405.1 Deinococcus sp. | reverse complement strand
ATTCTTAGCCTGGATTTCGGTAAAAATTTAACTGGAGGCAGTTTTTCGCCGTGTTCATCGTGCTGAGTAGTTACCTTTATCCTCCATTGAGATAAAAGCCTGCTGGCGGTGCGCTGCTTTGGACATATTCTTAGCCTGGGTTTCGATAAAAACTTACCCAGAAGCGGTTTTTCGCCGTGTTCATCGCGCTGAGCAGTTACAGATTAACTTCAGTGTGCTTAGTCGCGTTCGGCGATCACTTCGATCTCGACCCGGACATCGCGTGGCAGCCGGGCCACCTGCACGGTGCTGCGGGCCGGATAGGGGGCGCTGAAGTGCTTGTCGTATACGGCGTTCATGGCAGCAAACTCGTTCATGTCAGCCAGAAACACCGTGGACTTGACCACGTGGTCAAGGGTGGTGCCTGCCTCGGCCAGCAGCGCTTTAAGGTTGGCGATCACCTGTTCGGTCTGTTCGGTAATGCCCCCTTCAACCAGTTCGCCCTTGGAATCCAGTGGAATCTGGCCACTGGTCATTACCAGATTGCCGAAAGTAACGGCCTGGCTGTACGGGCCGATGGCCGGGGCGGACTGGGCACTCTGCACGCTTTTCTTCATGGGTACAGTCTATACCGGCGGGGCCAGACCGCGCCCAGCGGCGTATTCATTGCGGTGGTCTGCTGCCTTACGATAGGAGCCGATGCGCTTACCTGTTGCCCTGACCACGCTGCTTTTTCTGACGGCTCCGGCTCTGCTGGCCCAGGCCCTACAGACCCGCACACCCGTTCTGACTCCCCGGGTTGTGACCCGTTACACGCACGCCACCGACTCTTTTACCGAGGGACTGCAATACCTCGGCAGCGGCACTTACATCGAGAGCAGTGGTGAGGTGCCCGGCAGCCAGTCGGGGGTACGCCTCAGCGACCTCAGAACGGCGAGAGCGCAAAAGCAGGTGCCCACGCCGCTTCAGGGGGCCTTTGGCGAGGGCGTCACGGTGCTGGAAAACGTCGCCTATCACCTAACGTGGCAAGACGGCGTGGCCTTCACGTTCGCTGCCGACACCTTGCAGGAAAACGGGCGCTACAGGTACAGCGGCGAGGGCTGGGGCCTGACCAACGATGGCAGGCAGATCATCATGAGCGACGGCTCATCCACGCTGTTCTGGCGCGATCCCCGGACATTTGCGGTAGCCCGTAAGGTCAACGTGACCGACGCCGGGCAGCCGGTTAAGAACCTGAACGAGCTGGAATACGTGCAGGGCAGCGTGTACGCCAATATCTGGCTGACCGACCGCATTGCCCGTATCGACCCGGCCACCGGTAAAGTCACCGCCTGGATCGACGTGAGTGCCCTGACCCGCGAGGCCAGCAGTCTGGCGGTGCGCCGTGGCCGTCCGCTGACCTTTGACGATGTCGCCAACGGCATCGCCTTCAATCCGCAGCGGGGCACGCTGCTCCTGACCGGCAAGCGCTGGCCGGTGCTGTTTGAAGTCAGGCTGCCCGACCTCAAGCCTGAGTAACGCTTCAGCGGGTCAAGACTGTTGGCAATGCGTTCCAGATTTCCCCGGCCAGTTCATCTGGGGTCTTCGAGGCGTCTAGCACCAGAAAGCGCGGCGGCTCCTGCTGGGCCAGCAGCAGAAAGCCCTGGCGCACGCGTTGGTGAAAGCCCAGGTCGGCGCGTTCCAGCCGGTCGGGTTGCCCGCGTGCAGCGGCCCGCGCCAGTCCCACCGCTGGGTCGAGGTCCAGCAGAATAGTCAGGTCGGGCTGTAGCCCCCCGGTGGCCGCCTGGGTGATGGTTTGCAGCAGCGACAACGGCAGGCCCCGTCCGGCTCCCTGGTACGCCAGCGAGGAATCGGCGTAGCGGTCACACAGCACAGTCTCGCCACGTGCCAGGGCGGGCCGCACCACGTCTTGCACCAGCTGCGCGCGGCTGGCCGAGTACAGCAGAAATTCGGGCAGCGCTTCCATCTCCAGCGCCGGGTCGAGCACCACCTCGCGTACCCGCGTGCCCAGTGGTGTGCCGCCTGGCTCACGCGTGACGGTCAAGGTATGTCCAGCCGCTTCCAGCCGGGCTTGCAGGCGGACTAGCTGAGTGGTTTTGCCCGCGCCCTCGGGGCCTTCAAAAGTAAGAAACAGGCCCCTCATCAGACGAACTTCCTGAACGGGAAGTAGGAAGTAGGAAGTGGTGGCTGGCTGGGCTTGTTCCACTCCCCACTTTCCACTTTCCACTCACAGCGCACCGCATTCCCCACACGCCACACGCCCGTCCCTCACAGCCCCGTCGGAAAGTTCAGGAATTGCCACGGCAGCCCGAAGGTGTCCTCGATTTTGGCGGCCAGTGCCCGCACGCCAAAGACTTCGGTTTCGTAGTGCCCGGCATATACCACATTCACGCCGTACTCGAAGGCGTCACTGAAGAACTTATGTTCGGGTTCGCCGGTCAGCAGAGTGTCTAGGCCCGCCGCCGCCGCTTCGGCTACCGCGCCTGCGCCGCCGCCCGACACGATGCCCAGGCGCTGCACGTTGGGCTGACCGCCGCCGTGCACCAGACAGATTTCCCCGGTCAGCTTCTGCACGCGGTCAGCAAAGTCCTGCAAGCTCTGGGTGAAAGGCAGTTCGCCCGCCAGGCCGATCTTGTGGCCCGCCCAGTCACCAAAGGGTTCGGGGTTTTGCAGGCTAAGTGCCCCGGCGATCATGGCGTTGTTGCCCACTTCGGGGTGGGCGTCCAGCGGAATGTGCGCGGCGTACAGGTTCAGGTCGGCCATCAGCGCGGCCCGCAGGCGGCGGGCGTGTGGCCCGGTCACGGGCAGCGGCTTGCCCCAGAACAGGCCGTGATGCACCAGCAGCAGGTCGGCCCCTGCGTCGGCGGCGGCCTGCAAGGTGTTCAGGCTGGTATCTACGCTGGCGGCAATACGGCGGATGGTGCCCGTACCCTCGATCTGAAGACCGTTCATGCTGGGGTCGGGCAGCTGGCCCACCTGAAGGTAGTCGTTAAGCCACGCGACGAGTTCCTGGCGGCTGATTTCGGAAGCTTGGGTCATCTGGTCAGTTTAGAGCAGCTTTCATAGCCTGAGTCATTTGCCCAACCCCATCCCAAACCGCTCCTTTCCGGGGTCAGGGGTACCCTAACGGGCTACACACTTTGGAGTGCACCGGACGAAACGGCACGCTACTGCGCTCAATCCCGTATGCTGGACTTTACATGAGTGCCGTGATCCACTTGCAAGCGCTGGGACTAACTGAATATGAGGCGCGGGCCTATACCGCTTTGCTGGCCCTGGGCCGCGCCGTCCCGGCGCGTGTGGCGCGGCAGGCCGGTATTCCCCGGCCCAAGATTTACGAGACTCTTGAACGCCTTGAAGGCCGGGGGCTGTCGGCCAAGGTCGGGCAAAACCCGCTGGAATACGCCCCGCTGTCGGCGCGTGAGTACCTGGCCCGTTCGCGCCGTTCGTTCGATGACCGTCTGGCAGCCCTGGACCGCGACCTTTCGCGCCTGGCCCCCGACCCGGCTCCCGAAGCGGTCTATCACCTCAACGGAGACGCCGCAATCCGCAGCCTCGCCGAGGACCTGATTCTCAATGCCCGGCGCGTGGTGTACATGGCGGGTGCGGCTGAACTGGCCGATAAACTAGAGCGCCTTACTCCCCGTGGTGTAGGACTTCACCGTGCCGACCTCGCCAACCTGCCCGACATTGCTGCACCGGGCCAGATTGCCTTTTTGCTGGCCCGTGACCATGAAGCGGCTATGGTCGGGCACTTTATTCTCGAAGGTGGTGTGGGTGAGGCGCACGGCGTGCATACCCATAATCCCGTGATTGTTCACCTGATCGAAGGCTATATCCAGTTGGCGGGGCTGCAAAAATCCCGGACAAGTGCCTGACCGCGTTTTATGCAGAGGTTTGGGTAAGGTTGCGGCCATTCGCGGTGGTAGAGCGACTGCCGATTGCATCTGAAATCACCAGATTCAATCTTCGCCCTGTGGCGCTACAGGCGGTGTCGTCCCGACTGTACGTAGCCGCCGGGTAGAGTTCTCCCCCGAACGGAGAGAAACGGCTTCCAGACATAGAAAATAGCTTCCAGACATAGAGTTGGCAACCCGGCGCAGTTCTGAACGGACTGCGGTTGAACCGAACCAAGCACAATACACAGGCAGCGCTTGCTGCGCCGCTTTGGTTTCTCCCGGAGCGGATAGGCAAGTGGCAAGGCTTCCAATGTCGCGCCGCGTTACGATTTGGGCATGACTCAAGGCCATCCAGAGTGGTACAAAAGCGCTGTCTTCTACGAACTGTCCGTGCGTACTTTTGCCGATGGCAACGGCGACGGCAAGGGCGATTTTCCGGGCCTGACCTCCCGGCTCGACTACCTCAAGGCGCTCGGCGTGGATTGTCTGTGGCTGCTGCCCTGGTTTCCCAGCCCGCTGCGCGACGATGGCTACGACGTGGCCGACTACCTGAATATTCACCCCGATCTGGGCACCCTAGACGACTTCAAGGTGTTCCTGCGCGAAGCCCACAGCCGCGGCCTGCGCGTGGTTGGCGACCTCGTGACCAACCACACCAGCAGTGACCATCACTGGTTCCAGGAGTCGCGTAAAGGCCCCAAACGGCCTGACGGTTCGGATAATCCTTATTACGATTACTACGTCTGGAGCGATACTGGTACCGAGTACAGCGGAGCACGCATTATCTTTACCGACACCGAAACGAGCAACTGGACGAAAGACGAGCAATGCGGCCAGTATTTCTGGCACCGCTTCTTCTCGAATCAGCCCGATCTGAACTTCGATAATCCGAAGGTCGTAGAAGAGCTGCTGAACGCGGCCCGGTTCTGGCTTGACCTCGGCCTCGACGGGTTCCGGGTAGACGCCGTGCCCTACCTGATCGAGCGTGAGGGCACCAACTGCGAGAATCTGCCCGAAACCCACGACATTCTCAAGCGGGTGCGCCAGATGGTTGACCGGGAATATCCGGGCCGCCTGCTGCTGGCCGAAGCGAATCAGTGGCCGGAGGACGTGGTGCAATATTTCGGCACCGACGAAGATCCCGAGTTTCATATGTGCTTCAACTTTCCGGTGATGCCCCGGCTGTACATGTCCCTAAAAAAGCAAGACGCCACCAGCATCCGCGAGATCATGGGCCGCCTGCCCCAAATCCCCAGTTTCGGCCAGTGGTGTACCTTCCTGCGTAACCACGACGAACTGACCCTGGAGATGGTCACCGACGAGGAACGGGCTTACATGTATACCGCCTACGCGCCCGACCCGCGCATGAAAATCAACGTGGGGATTCGCCGCCGCCTCGCACCCCTTCTCGATAACGACCGCCGCCGCATCGAGTTGCTCAATGCCGTCTTGCTGGCGCTGCCGGGTAGCCCCATTCTGTATTACGGCGATGAACTGGGCATGGGCGATGATCTCTCGCTGGCCGACCGAAACGGCGTGCGTACCCCCATGCAGTGGAATGCCGGAATTAACGGCGGATTCAGTACCGCGAACCGTGAAGCCTGCTTCTTTCCGCCCATCGAGGACGCGGTCTACGGCTACCAGCGCGTTAATGTACTGGCCCAAGAACATGATCCCGCCAGCTTGCTCAAATGGACTTCGCGCCTGCTGGAACTGCGCCGTCAGCATCCTGTGTTTGCCACAGGTGAGCTGAGTTTTGTCGACACAGACAATACGGCCATCCTGGCGTTCATACGTAGGAGTGCTGAAGAGACCCTGTTAATTGTTAATAATTTTTCGGCCACGCCGCAGGCCGCTACGCTGGACCTCGCACTACAGGTCGGACAAACGCCAGTCACCCTGATCGGGGGTGTTCTCTTTCCGGCGATCACGAACCGGGGTCAATATGCGCTTACCCTCGGCAGGCACGAGTTTTACTGGTTACGTCTAAACTGAAATCGTCTTTGAGGTGCCCCGGCAGCCCCCAGTCAGGGGCTAGTCCCGTAAGAACTAATCCAGCACAATGGATGGTATGAAGCGGCAACAAGCTACCACTGGTTCTACCCTGATTCTGGTCGTGCTCTTCACACTTTTAATTTTGTCAGTCATTATGGCGGTGACCATGAGAATCGGTCTGAGCAGCTGGCAGAGTAATGGTGATCAAAAGAGCACGTTGCAGGCCCAGTACGCCGCGGAATCCAATGTTAATCTGGCGAAAAGCCGCTTACTGGATATCCAGAATATTCTTATGGGGCCTAATCTGGGGCTGCCGACCAATACGCCAAGCAGCGCACTTGAAACCTACGCCCTGAATTTCTGTGGCAAGAGTGCCGCTCCCTCGACGGCCTGGGCAGAGACCAATGATTTTGCTACAGCGGGCACAGGCACCGATACGGTTCTTTATCCAGGGGCAATGCAATGTGTCGTAGATAACACTTCGTCTTTTGGCCCAGAGAAGTTCGGCATTCTTGCTGACGCTGTCAAGTCATCGGGTTATAACCTGTTTCCAACAGCTGAACGGCCAGCCAGTGGCGCAAGCCATGCCACGTTGGTCAACTGGTGGGAAAGTAATGCTGGGTCATTTAACAACGGAAATATCAAATATACAATCACTCCTATTCGTGCTGTAAGACTTAATAAGCTGACTTACCGTTTTTATCTTGGCGTAAACACTATAAAAGCACAGGGATCAGTCAATTCCTCTGCCCGATATGTGGCTGGAAGTCGGACTACAACTGGTGACTGGTGGATCCAGATTTACACTCCTGATCCCTCGACCAATGTTAACTTCCTAAACCACTGGCCTCAGAATGATGGTGGTTACTACAATGACGTAATCGATGGAGATGTATTCACTAACGAAAAATTCAGATTTCTGTTTTCTACTAACATGACGAAATTTAAAGGAAATGTAAACAGTGCAGGCTGTACCTCGCCGCCTGCGACTCCAGATCTAGATTGTACTAAGACTGCTGGTTTTTACTCGGATTACACGACACTCCAAACGGCTTCAACAAATGCTGCTCTCACTGCGAAAATGCTGGCAACGGGAGCCACCATGGCCCCCAATACAAGTGCTAATTTTTCCTCCCATTATATCGGCTTGCCAACTAATGCTTCGGATCAGTTAACAGACGCCACTAATAATGGCATTGTGGCAAATAGTAGTGAAACGGCGGTTAAGGTTTTTGCTGGGGACAGTAATGGTAACGCGCTTACTACCTATAATACAGCTACAAATTCATGGAATGAGCCGACTCCTACCTATCAATATTTTACATTTCAAAATGCTAATAATGCAATAACAAGACAGCTTCGCTCTGATGCATCGGGTGGACTTTATCAAAAGTCGGGTACCAATTGGAATTTAATTTCTCCTAGCTTCAACGGTCTTTTGTATAAGTCTGGGAACCTGAAAGTTTCTGGCCCCACTCGACTGAATAATAGTCAAACTTCGGATGTTAGTAAGATCCCTCCTGCTGTTGCTTCATTTTCTAAACTTAATCTTGTGGGTTCTACAGGAATGGTTCTTGCTAATGATTTGACTGATTCCGTTACGCCCTGTGATAACAGCAATACTCAGAGTGGATGCCCGAGATCGACTGATCCTACCAATATCCTTGGCCTTTTTGCACCGGCAGGAGATATTTTAATTGCAACTACGTCGCCTAATAATGTCACCTATCATGCCACTATAATGGCCAGTCAGGGAAATTTTGATGCTGCCAATTATGCAAGTCTTCCCATAAAAGGAGATATCAATGTGATTGGGAGCGTCGTTGAAGATCATGCTACTGTCGGTGGTGTTGCTTCGCTATCCGGTAGTACGATAACTATGCAAAATGGTTATAACTTGCGCTTTTCTTTCGACAAGCGTCTTATGGAAGATATCAGGCCTCCTTCTTGGGCGGTCGTTCGTGTTTGGTACGGTTTGGACGCCTCTAGTACGGGTAAGGCCTTGAATTCGGTTGCCTGGCAACAAATCCAATCGGGAAATTTCTGATGCGGTCGCAGGGTTTTACAATTGTAGAACTACTGGTTGTCATATCTATTATAGGTATTATGGTTTTGGTGTTTACCTTGAACTTGTTGTCTAGCTATCGTGGTGTGCAATTAAGAGACGCTGCTACCCAGATTGCCTCAGATCTTAAGAAGGCCCGTTCGAATTCTCAAAAAATAAGCACCCAAATTTCGATTACTATGCCTGGAACTAACGGAGGAGCTACGTATACTGTAGGATCTTCTCCAGCTGTTACTCTAGCTAATGGAATAATGATTTACTGTAAGACCAATTGTAATCCCAGCTCGGGGACATTTGCTTATCAAGCGCCTTATGGAGTCATTATGCCAGTTGGCAGTGTGTTTACTATTCGCAGTCCTTATGGTAATGTTGCACCTCTTGAGCTAAGACTTTCTGGCGTGACGGGTAAACCTATTATTGTTTCGGCGGTTCCATAATGAGCTATAATTACCATAAAAATAAATCCCTGATAGATAGGGAGGCAGGGTTCACGATTATTGAAGTCTTGGTTGCATTACTGCTTTTTGCAATAATAATTGTCGTCTTGGTTCCTATTATGATTGGCTCGCTTAAAATGAATCGGCAAACTGGTCAGCAGTTAGATACATCCACGCGCACCCAACAACTTTTAGAAACTGTTCGTGGTGAGTGGGCCGATCGGGTGAAATATGATAAGGCCTGTGCAGCGACACTCAGTGTTCCAGCTGGATATAGTGTTACCTCACAACCCTTAGATTCAAGGGCGGCTATTGTGGGTGGTAGCACTGCGACCAATATTACTACTACCTGTCCCGCAACCATACCGCCATCGCCGCCAGCCATGCGACGCGTCACTGTCACTTCTGGTGCTGGTCCACAAGATACTAGGCTTACCCTCGATCTGTTGAGGCCACAATGAAAAATACTTCTTACATAAATGGATTTACGTTATTGGAAATGCTCATTGGTATGTTGATGACTACCCTTGTTATGGGAGCTATCGTTGGGTATTTTCAGAGCAGTACTCGTGCAAGCTATATCTCTGTCAGTCGCGCAGAAATGCAACAGGATGTGGTCAATGCTCAGCAAATTATTGCTGGCCGACTTCGTGAAGCATGGTATATCTATCCTTCGGGGACAACCATAAGCCTTGGGAGCGGTACGGCAAAGACACGTATGAATCCCATAACAGGTAATAATACGTGGAATATTGATGGGCCTACTATCCCTAAAGACCCGATTGTTGCTATGATTTTACCACCTCAGGTTCCTGGCGATATTTGTAACTCTGGCGGAGTGACGAGCGGTTGTTACAGATTCTATGCTTATTATGCCGAAAAACGAAGTGACTGGCTTACTGGGAACGCCCCGAGTAGCGCAGAAAACCCTGGGGATGATCCTCTTAATACGGATGTTTGGGTGCTAGTACAGTATAATATTAATCTTTTTGGCTTTACCCCTACAATGACAATCCCATCTTCAATCGCTGGAGGAAATGCTAGTCTCTTGGCAGATTACATTGCTCCTTCGAACGTGCCCGCAGGTATGCCTTCAACGCCATATACCATGTTTACAATAATTTCGCCTACTCTACCCACAGCTCCTGCTGGGGCAGCTGGTGTAACAATTAATCTGGCAACTTTTCGCAGAATTGGGTCGGGCAGTACTTCTCTTAGCAGTACGGTCTTGAGATATCCCGATGCTACATCTACATACAGTCTGACGTCCTTTCCAACCAACTTAGGGAAGATCGTTCAGAACTAGAGAACCCATAACAACAAGCTTATGTACTGTTGACCTTCATCCCTTGTGCGAGACGGCCTTGCGAAGCGATGGATAAGGAGAATGCATGGGAACCTCTTGTCGTCAAATAATCTCGCTGAATACTATTCATAGATAATACGACTATAAGATAAAAGTGGTTGCTTTAAAGAGTGCATCCTGGGCTTTCTCAGATAGATTTACGCGTATCTGAGAAAGCCTTATCGTATAACAGCTCGGTCGCAAAAGAGATGTTGCGAAATTGAATGGAATTTCTCTATCTCTAGACGTAACCACTTACACTCGAATCGTCACGCGGGCTTTGTCGTCTTCAAGGTGCACCGTATCGATAAAACGCACAACCCGTGAGGCGTAGCCCATGACCAGGGTATGTGTTCTGGCCCCGCCAGCAAAGTGCCGCACGCCGTTCAGGAGTTCTCCGTAAGTGATCCCGGTAGCGCTGAATACAATCTGTTGCCCAGACGCTAGTTCGTCGGTTTTGTAGATCCGGTGTTCGTCTACGCCCATTCGGGTAAAGCGTTCACGCTGGGCGTCGTCCTCGGCAATAAAGCGCCCCTGAATTTCTGCGCCGAGGCACTTGCAGGCCGCCGCCAGAATCACGCCCTCCGGAGCGCCGCCTGAACCCATCATGGCGTGGACTCCCGTCCCACGAACTCCCACCGCCAGCCCAGCAATCACGTCGCCGTCGCCAATCAGCTTGACGCGGGCACCTGTGGCACGGACCCGGCGAATCAGGTCGGCGTGGCGGTCACGGTCAAGGATGGTGACCATCAGATCTTCGACATCGCGTTCCAGGCTCTGGGCGATCACGCTGATGTTGGCTTCGACGGGCCAGTCCATATTGACTTTGCCCGCAGCGGGCGGCGGCACGACCAGTTTTTCCATGTAGCAGTCGGGTGCAGCCATCAGCCCCCCGCGCTCGCTGAGGGCAATGACGGCCAGACCGTTGGGCAGGCCCTTGGCCGTGACGCTGGTGCCTTCGACCGGGTCGACGGCAATATCGACCTCGTACTGGCCGCTGCCTACCTGCTCACCGATATAAAGCATGGGGGCCTCGTCCATTTCGCCCTCACCGATGACCACGGTGCCGCGAATATCCAGTGAATTCAGCAGGCTGCGCATGGCTTCGGTGCCCGCGCCGTCTACCGCGTTCTTGTCGCCCATTCCCATGAACTTGCTGGCCGCCAGCGCCGCCCCTTCTGTCACACGGGCGGTTTCAAGCACCAGCGCATGCTCGAATTGGGCAGAAGAGCCGCGATTTTCTGGGGTGGCGTTCAAGCGTTTTGTCATACGCCCAACTTAACACCCCGGAGCTTCAGACAGGCGCTGGGAGCGGTTCCAATAGGTTACCGGGTCAGGGGCAGCTCAGTGCAAGACGCCCAGCACAACCAGGGCGCCCCAGAGAGCAAGCGGACCGATGAGAATGGCCGCCGTGAGCTTGACGATCCGCCAGGTATCCGTGAACAGTTCGCGCATCCCTGTATCCTACCCGGCTTTAGTCCCCCATGTACACAGATCGCTCTGTGTGGTGTTGAGGCCCTTAAACTGAAGTATGACCCTCAGCGAACTGGCCGGAAAGCCCGCTCCCCAAAGCCTGCTGACCAATATTCCCCGCCTGGTGGCGCACTACTACGAGACGCGCCCCGATCCCAGGGACCCGCTTCAGCGCGTGGCGTTCGGCACCAGTGGGCACCGGGGCACCAGTCTCAAGGGCACCTTCAATGAGGCGCATATTCAGGCGGTGGCGCAGGCGGTGGCCGAGCACCGCGCGAGCGCAGGCATTACCGGGCCGCTGTACATGGGCCTGGATACGCACGCCCTGTCGGAACCGGCCTGGATGTCGGCGCTGGAGGTGCTGGTCGCTAACGGGGTACGCGTGCGCGTGCAGCCAGGGTTTTTCACGGCCACGCCACTGATCAGCCACGCCATTTTGGAATATAACCGCGCCCGAAAAGATGGTGTGGCGGACGGCATCGTCATTACGCCCAGCCACAACCCACCGCAGGATGGGGGTTTCAAGTACAACCCGCCCAATGGTGGCCCCGCCGATACCGACGTGACTGGAGCCGTGCAGCAGCGGGCCAACGCCATTTTGGAAAACGAACTTCGTGACGTAAAGCGCGTGACACTCGAAGACGCTATGAATGCCCTGGAACCCTTCGACTTTATTACCCCGTATGTCGAGCAGTTGCCCCAGGTCATCGATCTCGACGCCATCAAGCAAAGTGGGGTCAAGATTGGTGTCGACCCGCTTGGGGGGGCCAGTCTTCCCGTCTGGCAGGCGATTCAGGCCAAATACGGTCTTAACCTGACCATCGTGAACGAGCAGGTCGACCCGCGCTTCGCCTTCATGTCGGTAGACAAGGACGGCAAGATCCGTATGGACTGCTCCAGCCCGTATGCCATGGCTGGACTGCTGCACCTAAAAGACAATTTCGACGTTTCCATCGGCAACGACCCCGACTCTGACCGCCACGGCATTGTCACCCACAGCGGCTTGATGAACCCCAATCATTACCTCGCTGTGATGATCGACTACCTGTTCCAAAACCGCCCCGGCTGGCATCCTGACGCCGCTATCGGCAAAACGCTGGTCAGCTCGGCGCTGATCGACCGGGTGGGCGCAGGCGTCGGACGCAAAGTGGTCGAGGTCCCAGTGGGCTTCAAATACTTCGTGTCCGGGTTGCAAGACGGCTCTTTCGGCTTCGGCGGGGAGGAATCGGCGGGGGCCAGCTTCCTGCGGATGGACGGCCGCGCCTGGAGCACCGATAAAGACGGCCTCATCCCCGGCCTGCTGGCTGCCGAGATGACGGCCAGGACAGGCAAGACGCCCAGTCAGCGCTTCAAAGAACTGACGGAACAGTACGGTGCAACGGCCTACAGTCGCCAGGACGCCCCCGCGACCCCCCAACAGAAGAAGGTTCTCAGTCACCTATCGCCCGAACAGGTCACGGCGACCACGCTCGCGGGCGACCCGATTACTGCCCGCCTGACCCGCGCCCCCGGCAACGACCAGCCGATCGGCGGCTTGAAAGTCACCACCGAGCACGCCTGGTTCGCGGCCCGGCCCAGTGGCACCGAAGACGTGTACAAGATTTACGGCGAGAGTTTCAAGGGTGAGGAGCACCTCAAACAGGTGTTCGAGGAGGCCCGTGAAGTGGTCTCGGCGGCATTGGGCGGCCAGTAATTACGGACTGCGCTCAATGCCGCCCGCTCCTTGCTGACGCAATCTCGCCTTCCCGAGTGGCGCCCAGCAGACTACCGCAGCAGTACCAGTACCAGCCGTCATGGCTTGCGCCGTGGCCTGGAGATAGGGTAACATAACAAGGTTGGAAAACGGACCCAGGAAAGGGTTGCATTGGGCCGTTTCTCGGCACTGACCACCCACAAAGCCTGATGCTGACAGCGTTTGTTCGGGTGCGTGACTACCTCAGGGGAACGGTCAATCCCGTTCTCAATCGGCCAACCCGCGCTGCCCCCCAGGAAAATTTCTTCGGTGTGGGTAGCCTCTTTCCGCGTCAGGCGAGCGTGCCGACGTGAATCTATAAGACACAGGAGTGATGTTTTGCCTACCACCCAGCAACTGCTTCGTAAGGGCCGCACGGTTCTTCAGAAGAAAAGCAAAGTCCCCGCGCTCAAGGGCAGCCCCTTCCGCCGTGGCGTATGCACGGTCGTCAAGACCACCACCCCCAAGAAGCCCAACTCGGCGCTGCGTAAGATTGCCCGTGTGCGCCTGTCGAGCGGCTTTGAAGTCACCGCCTACATCCCCGGCGAAGGCCACAACCTCCAGGAACACAGCGTCGTGCTGATTCGCGGCGGACGTGTCAAGGACTTGCCCGGTGTGCGCTACCACATCGTGCGCGGCAGCCTCGACACCCAGGGCGTCAAGGACCGCAACAAGAGCCGCAGCAAGTACGGCACCAAGAAGCCCAAAGCGGCTCCTGCCAAGAAGTAAACCGCACTGTCCACCTGCCGGGCGGTGAAAGCCCGAGGGGTGATGCCAGTGAATCAGTCCGTTTAAGACACGTAAGTCCGCCGCTTTCGGCGTTGAAATCAAGGAGTCCAACATGGCACGTCGCCGCGCAGCAGTAGTGCGCCCCATTCAGCCCGACCTGGTGTATCAGGACGTGCTGGTGAGCGCAATGATCAACCGCATTATGGAAGATGGCAAGAAAAACCTTGCCAGTCGCATTTTCTACGGGGCCATGCGCCTCGTGCAGGACAAGACCGGCCAGGAACCCCTCAAGGTCTTCAAGCAGGCCTACGACAACATTAAGCCCCGCGTGGAAGTTCGCAGCCGCCGCGTCGGTGGATCGACCTACCAGGTGCCTGTGGAAGTCGGCCCCCGCCGCCAGCAGAGCCTGACCCTGCGCTGGATGATTAGCGCCGTGGACGGACGCCCTGAGCGCACCGCCATCGAGCGCCTCGCCGGTGAAGTGATGGACGCGGCCCAGGGGCGCGGCGGAGCCATCAAGAAGAAAGACGATGTTGAGCGCATGGCCGAAGCCAACCGCGCTTACGCTCACTACCGCTGGTAAGTGCAGACGCTGGGGACGGAAGGTGGTGGTGTTTCACCCTGCCCCGTCCCTGTTTTAGTCACCTGCACTGCGGTACGGGCCAGCGCTTGAGCGGCTCAATGTTACACAACTGACGTAGCCAAGACACGGCACGTCCAGAATAGGGAGTCCTATGACACTTACTAAATCCCAGGAATATCTGACCCACTTCCGCAACATCGGGATTGCCGCGCACATCGATGCCGGTAAGACCACGACCACCGAGCGCATCCTGTTCTTTACAGGCCGCAACCGCAACATCGGTGAGGTGCACGACGGCGCGGCAACCATGGACTGGATGGAGCAGGAGCGCGAGCGCGGCATCACGATTACCGCCGCCGCCACCACCGCTCACTGGAACCACAGCGAAACCGGCGAAGATTACACCATCAACATCATCGACACCCCCGGCCACGTGGATTTCACCATTGAAGTCGAGCGTTCCATGCGCGTGCTCGACGGCGCAGTCGCCGTGTTCGACAGCAGTCAGGGCGTCGAGCCGCAGAGCGAAACCGTGTGGCGTCAGGCCGACCGTTACGGCGTGCCCCGCATCGCGTTCAGCAACAAGATGGACAAAACTGGTGCCAGCTTCGACCTGGTGATCAGCGACATCAAGGAACGTCTCGGCGCGATTCCTGCCCCCATTCAGTACCCCATGGGCGCAGAGAACGACTTCAAGGGCGTAATCGACATCGTCCGTATGCGGGCCCATTTCTTCACCAACGACCTGGGCACCGAGATCAACGTGACTGACGTGCCTGCCGAGTACCTGGATAAGGTCGGCGAGATGCGCCAGCAGCTGATCGAAGCCGCTGCCGAAGTCGACGAAGGGCTGATGGAGAAGTACCTCGAAGGCGTGGAACCCTCCGTCGAGGAACTGGTCAAGGCAGTTCGTAAGGGCACCATCGAGAAGAAAATCTTCCCTGTGCTGTGTGGGAGCGCCCTGAAGAACAAGGGTGTGCAGCTGCTGCTGGACGCCGTGATCGACTACCTGCCCAGCCCGCTGGAAGTGCCCGCCATCAAGGGCACCCTGGAAGACAGCGAAGAAACCCGCGAGTTCCCGGCTGACCCTGCTGGCAAGCTGGCTGCGCTGGCCTTTAAGATCATGGCCGACCCTTACGTGGGCCGCCTGACCTTCGTGCGTATCTACTCGGGCACCTTGCAATCGGGCAGCTACGTGTACAACGCCAGCAAGGACAAGCGTGAGCGCGTGGGCCGCCTGCTCAAGATGCACGCCAACAGCCGCGAAGAAGTGACCGAGTTGCGTGCCGGTGAGCTGGGCGCGGTCATCGGGCTGAAAGACGCTGGAACCGGCAACACCCTGATCGGTGACGGTGACGACGTGGTGCTGCTTGAAAGCATCGACATTCCCGAGCCTGTGATCAAGCTCGCCATCGAGCCCAAGACCAAGGCCGACCAGGAAAAGATGGGCATTGGCCTCCAGAAGCTGGCTGAAGAAGATCCTACCTTCCGTGTAGAATCCGACCAGGAAAGCGGCCAGACCACCATCGCGGGCATGGGCGAGTTGCACCTAGAAATCCTGGTGGACCGCCTGAAGCGCGAGTACAAGGTCGAAGCCAACGTGGGCGCGCCCCAGGTGGCCTACCGTGAAACCATCACCAAGCCCGCTGACGTCGACAGCAAGTTTGCCCGTCAGTCGGGTGGACGCGGTCAGTATGGCCACGTCAAGCTGCGCGTGGAACCCCTGGAACCCGGTGCGGGCTTCGTGTTCGAGAATGCCGTGGTGGGCGGCACTGTGCCTAAGGAATACATCGGGCCAGCCCAGAAGGGCATCGAAGAAGCCATGCAGAGTGGCCCCATGCTGGGCTTCCCCGTGGTCGATTTGAAAGTCACCATCTACGACGGCTCGTACCACGAAGTCGATTCCAGCGAAATGGCGTTCAAGATCGCTGGGAGCATGGGCCTCAAGGAAGCCGTCCAGAAGGGCAGCCCCGCGATTCTGGAACCCGTGATGCGCGTTGAAGTCACCACCCCCGAGGAGTACATGGGCGACGTGATTGGTGACCTTAACAGCCGCCGTGGCCAGATTCAGGGTATGGAAGCCCGTGGCAACGCGCAGATTGTCAAGGCGTTTGTTCCGCTCAGCGAAATGTTCGGTTACGCGACTGACATGCGCTCCAAGACCCAGGGCCGCGCCAGCTACAGCATGTTCTTCGACCACTATACCCAGGTGCCGACGAACGTTGCGGCGCAGCTGATGAAGAAGTAAGGCAAAAGCCTCAGCTGAATAATCTTTACGAGAAGCCCGCCCACTGTGGCGGGTTTTTTCGTGTTTGCTGTGCTGCCGGGGAAGAGGGGCGCCCCACTACCCAGCAGGTACGTATGGACCCGTAGAGCCGCTGAGAGAAGCACATCTGGTGCTTTTTCAGGGACGCCGGGAACTTAGCGCAGTCCGTATAAAATGCGGTAAAGTGCCTTTTGGCTTGAAACCTTCGACTGTTCAGGAGGAACCTATATGACTGTTACCTTACGTTTTCTTGGTCAGAGTGCCTTTCTGCTGGATGATGGACAACATAAACTGCTCCTCGATCCTTTTATTACAGGTAATCCAGTGTGCCCGGTGCAGCTTGAGGAGGCGCTGAACTGGGATATAAGTGCCGTACTGATCAGTCACGCGCATGGTGACCACTGGGGGAATGCCCTGGATTTCGGCAAAAAAGGCGTGCCTGTCATTGGCACAGCGGAAATTGGAAACTATGCCAAAGCTAAGGGTACTGAACATGCCGTGGGAATGAATATCGGTGGCACCTATAAGGCCGAGTGGGGGAGTGTTTATCTGACCCCGGCCTGGCATAGCAGCAGCTTCCCAGACGGAACCTACGGCGGGATGCCGACGGGAATGGTCATCGAGTTTGGCGCTCAGCGCCTTTATTTTGCCGGGGATACCTGTCTGTTTGGCGATATGAAGCTGATTGGCGACCGCAAACTCGACGCCGCCCTGCTGCCGGTTGGCGATCACTACACCATGGGACCGGAGGAAGCGGCCCGCTGTCTGGAACTTCTGCGGCCACGTGTGGCCATTCCGATGCACTACGCCACCTTCCCAGCATTAACCGGCGACCCTGAGGTCTTTGCCCGTGAAGGTCGGAAACAGGGCGTGGATGTGCGGGTGCTGAAGCCGGGCGACACGACCCAGCTTTAACCGTGCCTGCTGAAGGCAGCCTAAGCCGGGCCGGGTTTGAGGTCAGCGACATTGGTGCGCGGTAAGTTCTCCCCAGACCGTTTCAAGCTGGGCGGCTCGCCAAGAACGCCGCCGTTAAGCACAGTTTGCAACTCGTCGCCGCTGAGACTCTCACGGGCGACCAGTTCGTCGGTGAGGCGGTGGAGGACATGGAGGTGTTCGGTCAGCAGACTGACGGCCTGTTCGTACTGGGTATTGAGCAGTTGCTGCACCGCCTGATCGATGCGCTCAGCGGTGTAGTCGCTATACGGCGTGGCCTGCGGCCCAAAGCCGAGGTAATTGTCGCCCCCCTGAACGAGGGCCAGTTGGCCGACCTCACTCATACCCCATTCGGTCACCATGCGCCGGGCGATGCCAGTAGCCTGCTGGAAATCGTTCGACGCTCCGGTGGTGATTTGCCCTGTGGCGACCTGTTCCGCCGCGTGACCGGCAAGAGCCACACAGATGCGGTCAAGCAGGGCGGCGCGGGTATGGTGCATCCGGTCTTCAGGGGTATACAGCGCCGACCCGAGGCTGCGGCCACGCGGCACCACGGTCAGCTTGTGGGCCTTGTCGGAATGGGGCAGAAGTTGAGCCACTAGCGCGTGCCCGACCTCATGGTAAGCGGTTACTTTGCGGTCGGCCTCGCGCACCACCAGGCTGCGGCGTTCTGGCCCCATCAGGACCCGGTCACG
>NZ_JAGLBG010000050.1 GCF_018260405.1 Deinococcus sp. | reverse complement strand
TGCTCCAGCGATTGTGCGCCTGATGAAGAGGGCAGCATGGATACTCCGACGATATGGGCCTCAGACAGCCTCTTAGATTTCGGGATGGCTCAAATTCCACATTAAAAAGACCCCTCACCCCTTACTTTGCAAGGCCCTTTTCCGTCGCAGAGGGTCAGAAAACCTTCTTCTACGGGAAGAGGGACGCGTAGAGTTGTACGGCAGAAGCAGCAGCGAGGCGCGAAAGGGTAATGCAGACTGCCAGCTGTTCCGTTAAACAATCTGCAAGGGCACCGACCAAGTTGCCAACTCCACGCCCTATACCCCTCTTTGCTTCTACTCGCTTTGCGGCGCAGCTTCATCAGTCGTTGGCGACACCACGCAGCCTTGCGGGAGGTCATTCACTGAGCCATGTGGCGCATTCGGCCCTGAACAATAAGGCGTATGCTGGCGCGCACATAGGCTTCAGTCCGGCGGCGCGGTGACCTTCCACATTCTTTCTTCAACTGGCCCTTTCCAGCCAAGCATGAGGTTTCCTTTGGACAGTTTCAACAGTTTGCTTCCTTATCTGCGGCTTCACCTGCGGCAGTACGTGATCGGCCTCAGTGCCATTGCGATCGCCAACGGGCTACAGCTTTTGCCGCCTTTTTTTATTCGCCGCATCATCGACGGTCTGACCGGAGCAGCCGACGGTAAGGCCAGCACCACCGGCATTGCCTTGCCGGACGCTGGGCTGTACGCGCTGGGGCTGGTCGCCGCGGCCATAGCGGCCGGGGGCTTTACCCTGCTGATGCGCCGCATGATCATCGTGGCTTCCCGGCAGACGGAATACGAAGTGCGGCGCGACATCTTTGCGCACCTTCAGACCCTCGACAAGAATTATTACGACCGCGCCAAAACCGGCGACCTGATGAACCGCCTCACGGGCGACCTGAGCGCCGTGCGCGAAATGCTGGGGTTCGGGGCCTGGCAGATCGTGAACATCATCTCGGGGTTCGCTACGGCGTTCGCGGTGATGTTCAGCCTGAGCTGGCAGCTGACCCTGATCGTGCTGGCGCTGATTCCGATCATTGTGGGCGTGCTGGCTTATCTGGCCCGGCTGATTAACGAGCGCCACAAGGCCGCCCAGGAGCAGAGCAGCCTGATCGCCGCCAAGGCCCAGGAGAACTTCAGCGGGGCGCGGGTGGTCAAGGGTTACGCCATCGAAGACCGCGAAATTGCCGACTACCGGGCCATGAATCTGGAACTGCTGCGCCGCAATATCGCCCTGACCAAAGTGGACGGGCCGCTGCGCTCGTTCGCCACGCTGCTGATCGGGCTGGCGTTCGGGATCATCCTGTATGTCGGGGGCCGCCTGATTCTGACCACGGGCAACCAGGAATTTACCACCGGGATGCTGGTGCAGTACATGATCATGCTGGGCCGCCTGTCGTGGCCGATGATGATGATCGGCTGGATCACCGGCGTGACGCAGCGCGGGCTGGCTTCTTGGGTGCGCCTGCGGGAGATGCTGGAAGCGCGTCCTAAAGTACACGACGAACCCGGCAGAACCGACCTGGGCATCAAGACTATTCACGGAGCTATTTCGTTTGAGCATGTGGGGCTGATTTACGGTCACACCACCGTGCTTAGCGACGTCAATCTGGAGGTGCCCGCCGGGACTTTTCTGGGGATCACCGGGCCGACCGGCAGCGGCAAAACGGTGCTGGCGCAGCTGATCATGCGCAGCATTGACCCGACTTCCGGCATAGTCAAAATCGACGGGCACGATCTGCGGGTCATTCCGCTGGCGACCCTGCGCGACAGCATCAGCGTGGTGCCGCAGGAGCCGTTTCTGTTCAGCGACACCATCGCTAATAACATCGGCTTTGGCCTGAACAATTCCGACCTGCCCGCCGTACCAACCGGAATCAGCGTGGTGGGACTACCCAACATGCCAGACATCCCGCAGCATCCCGACCCCGTGCGGGTGCAGCAGGCTGCGGCGCGGGCCGGACTGGCGGGCGATATCGAAGGGTTTCCGCAGGGGTACGACACCATGCTGGGCGAACGCGGCGTGACCCTCTCGGGCGGCCAGCGCCAGCGCACCGCCATTGCCCGCGCCATCGTGCGCGAACCGGCCATTCTTATCCTGGACGACAGCCTGAGCGCCGTGGACACCGAGACCGAGCGCAGCATCATCGACGGGGTGCGCGAGGTGGCCCGGGGCCGCACGGTCATTCTGATCGCCCACCGCGTCAGTACGCTGAGACACGCCGATCAGATCGTGGTGCTGGAAGAAGGCCACATCACCGAGCAGGGCAGCCACGACGAACTGCTGGCCCTGGGCGGCCATTACGCCGAGCTGGAGCGGTTGCAGCGGCTGGCGAGCGACCTGGACACCGACCCCGAGACCGAACACAGTACTGAAGACCCGCACCGCGCACCGGCGGCGGAGGTAAGCCGATGACCCAACCCGACGACGCCTTTTCCAAGGGGTTCGACCTGCAACTTACCGGGCGAATTCTGCGTTACTTAAAACCCTATAGGGGCCTAGCCTTAAGCGGCGTGGGCCTAGCGATGCTGACGGCCATGGTGCAGCCGCTGCCCGCCTACTTGCAGGGCTACGCCATCGACCACGCCCTGACGCCAGTGGTTAAGAACCCGAATGCCGACATCGCGCCGCTGCTGACGCTGCTGGGCTGGATTGCGCTGGGATACATCGTCTCGCAGATTCTTGAATTCGCACTGACTTATGTGTCCACGCTGACCATCGGGTATCTGGGACAAAACGTGCTGCGTGACATCCGGGCCGACGTGTTTACCAAGTTGCAGCGCCTGCAGCTGGCCTATTTCGACCAGAACCCGGTAGGCCGCCTGATTACCCGCGTGACCAGCGACGTGGACGCGATCAACCAGTTTATTACCGGCGGGCTGATTTCGATGATTACCAGCAGTTTTTTGATCATCGTGTATATGACCGTGATGCTCAACCGCAACTGGAAGCTGGCGCTGATTGCCTTCAGCGTGCTGCCAATCCTCTTTCTGGCCACCAATTTCTTTCGGGGCAAAATGCGCCTGGCTTACCGTGACACCCGGATTCAGCAGGCCACCGTGAATACGCAACTCAACGAGAACATCACCGGAATGCAGACGGTGCAGCTGTTCGGGCGCGAACGCCGCAGCGCCCTGGATTTCGACCATGCCAACCGGGCGCTGCTGAAGGCCAACGAGAACAGCGTCTACTGGTTTGCACTGTTCATGCCAACGGTCAACATCTTGGGCCAGATTTCGATTGCGCTGGTGCTGTATTTCGCCGCCAAGCAAATCCTGGGGGCCAGTGCCGTGGGAACAGGCGCCAGTGCCGCCGTGACAGTCGGCACGCTGTACGTTTTCGTGCAATGGACGCAGCAGCTGTTTGAGCCTATTCAGGATTTGTCGGACGTATTCAACAACCTGCAAGCGGCGATGGCCTCCAGTGAGCGCATTTTTGCCGTGCTAGACACGCCCGAAAAAATTGTCGACAAGCCTGGTGCCCAGCTGTTGAACGACTTCAGGGGGCAGGTCGATTTCGATCAGGTCTGGTTCGCCTACAACGAGGACGTAACCGCCCAGACGCCCGACACCGACAACCACTGGATTCTGCGCGGCTTCGACCTGCATATTCGACCCGGCGAGAGCGTGGCGCTCGTCGGCGCAACTGGAGCCGGAAAAACCAGTGTGACTGCCCTGGTGAGCCGCTTTTACGACGTGCAGCGCGGCGCAGTGCGGGTAGACGGCACCGACGTGCGCGACCTTAAGCAGCAGGACCTGCGCCGCCACGTCGGCCTGGTCTTGCAAGAGGTGTTTCTGTTCGCCGGAACCATCGAAAGCAACCTGACCCTAAACGACCCGGCCATTCCACATGAGCGGGTGGTCGAGGCGTGCCAGTACGTCGGCGTTCACGACTACATCATGTCGCTCGACCAGGGCTACCAGTCGGAAGTGCAGGAGCGCGGCGCGACCCTCAGCACCGGGCAAAAGCAGCTGCTGGCCTTTGCCCGCGCCCTCATTCAGAACCCGGACATCCTGCTGGTACTGGACGAAGCCACCGCCAACGTGGACACCGAAACCGAAATCCGTATTCAGGAGGCGCTCAAGAAAGTGATGCAGGGCCGCACCAGCATCATCATTGCCCACCGCCTGAGCACTATCGAGCACTGCGACCGGATTATCGTGATGCGTAAGGGCCGCATCGTGGAGCAGGGCAGCCACGCGCAGCTGCTCGCTCAGGGCGGCTACTACGCCAAACTGCACCGGCTGCAATACGCGCAGGGCGACGCCGCCGACTGAAGCCCTCAGTTCAACCGTTTGACCCGACACGTAGGGAGGCCCCACGGCTTCCCTGTTTTGACCTTCTGGCTCAGCCGCTGCGACGAGATTTTAAATGACCCAACTGGCCAAAGCGCTGGCAAATCCGAACTCCCCGGCAGCTTCCCGTTTCGGCTCACATAGTCCAACTGCCAGGTTCCCCCACGACTTGACACTCCCATGACATTTGGGTGACTTTTGCCTGACATTGTGACAGCAGACTACGCGCGTATGAAAAAGATTCTTCTCTTGGGCCTGGCCCTTGTTACTACCGCCACCACTGCTTCTGCCCAGACCACCCTGACCGGTGCGGGCGCGAGCTTCCCCTACCCCCTGTACTCCAAGATGTTCGACGAGTACAAGAAGGCCAACGGCGTCAGCGTCAACTACCAGTCGGTCGGCTCGGGCGCAGGCCAGAAGCAGATTCTGGAGCGCACCGTGGACTTCGCGGGCAGCGACACCGCCATGAGCGACGCGCAGATGAAAGACGCCCCCGGCAAGCTGCTGCACATCCCCACCGCCATCGGCGCCGTGGTGCCCAGCTACAACCTGCCTGGCGTCACCGCGACCCTCAAGTTCGACGGCCCCACCCTGGCGAACATCTACCTGGGCAAAATCAAGACCTGGAACGACCCCGCCATCGCCAAGCTGAACGCGGGCGTTACCCTGCCCCCTTTGCCCATCACGGTAGTTCGCCGCTCGGACGGCTCCGGCACAACCGGCGTGTTCACCGACTACCTGAGCAAAGTCAGCAGTGAGTGGAAGACCAAAGTCGGCAGCGCGACCAGCGTGAGCTGGCCTATAGGCACCGGCGCCAAGGGCAACGACGGCGTGGCTGGCGTGGTCAAGAGCACCCCCGGCGCACTGGGTTACGTGGAACTGGTGTACGCCAAGCAGAACAAACTGACCTTCGGCACCATGAAAAACCGCGCCGGTAAGTTCATCGTCGCTGACAACGTCCCCGCCTCGCTGGCCGCCAACGGTGTGGTTATTCCCGCCGACACCCGCGTCAGCCTGACCAACAGCGCCAACGCCGACGCCTACCCCATCGCCAGCTTCACCTACGTGATCTTCTACCAGGATCAGAAATACGCCAACCGTACCGAAGCTCAGGCGCAGGCGCTCCAGAAGCTGCTGAACTGGATGGTCACCTCGGGCCAGCAGTTCAACGAGCCGCTGGACTACGCTAAGCTCCCCGAAGGCGTAGCCAAGAAGGCCCAGACCATCATCAACACCATGACCTACGGTGGCAAGAAGCTGTAATACAAGTTGCTGTAGCAGCCCTTAAGCACTTCCACGGGGCGGCCTCCATTAGGGGCCGCCCGTTTTGTTGAAGGCAGCGGCTATTGGCCGTTAGACCGTATGGGTGCAGAACGTGATTTTTTTCCTGCCCTGACTTAAATCTGACGAAAAACTTGTGAACTGTGAGGCAATATGCGGAGGCCTAAACCAATATGATTGAACCCGTTAAACGACCAGCCGTGAACTCTTCACTTTCCAGTGCAAGTGACCGGGTCTTCGAGTACATCATCCTGGCGCTGGCCTCGATTATTGTTCTGGTCTTCTTGCTCAGTCTGTACCAGCTGGGCAAAGAGTCCTGGCCCGCGCTGCAAAAGTTCGGCCTCAGCTTCTTTACCAACCGCGAGTGGAACCCGGTGACCAGCAACTTCGGGGCCATTTCCATGATTACCGGCACGCTGATTACCAGTCTGGCGGCGCTGGCGATTAGTGTGCCGCTGGCGATTGCCAGTGCGCTGTTCGTGGCCGAGTACGCCCCCAAGTGGCTGGCCGACCCGGTGGGCTACCTCATCGAGCTGCTTGCCGCCGTGCCCAGCGTGGTGTACGGCCTGTTTGCCCTCTTCGTGATTGCCAAGGGCTTGTCGCACTGGCAACAGAGCTTCTTTACCTCGCCCGAAAAAATTGCGACCTACACCCACTGTAAAAGCCTCTGGGACGCCGGAACCACCAGCTTCCAGTGCTTTTTCGTGCCCATCTCCTTCGACGGGCGCGGCCTGGCGCTGGCCATTATTATCCTGACCATCATGATTTTGCCCTACACCGCTTCGGTGGCCCGCGACGTGATTCGTCTGGTGCCTGCCGACCAGCGCGAAGCGATGTACGCCCTGGGCGCGACCAAATGGGAAGTTATTTCCAAGGCGATTTTGCCCTACGCCCGCGCAGGCATCATGGGCGGTGTGATTCTGGCGCTGGGACGCGCCCTGGGTGAGACTCTGGCGGTAGCCATGGTCATCGGGGACAGTCAGGACTCCATCAAGAGCATCTTTAGCGGGGCCAGCACCATGGCCTCGGTCATCGCCAACCAGTTCGGCGACGCGCAGGAGCAGATTCACCGTTCAAGCGTAGTGACCCTGGGCTTTACCCTCTTTTTCCTGAGCGTGCTAGTCAACTACATCGCCCGTATCATTATCGCCCGCCTGACCCCCAAAGGAATTCAGTGATGAGTGCCGCCACTAAAGCTATGACTTCTTCGCGCGAAACCACCCTCTCGCCCGTCCGCAAAACCACCAACGCCGTCATGGGCGGCCTGATTCTCCTGGCGACCGTGGTGGTCGTGCTTCCCCTGATTCTGATCTTCCTGTATCTGCTGCGTGAGGGCTTCGCCTCCATGTTCAATCTGGACTTTTCCAAGGGCTTTGCCGGAGCGTTCCAGAACGCCAACCTCAACTTCTTTACCCACGTTCCGGCCCCCGAAGGCGAAAAGGGAGGTGGGATGCTTAACGCCATCCTGGGCACGCTGGAAATGCTGGCGCTGGCCTCGGTGATCGGCGTGGGCGTCGGCGTGGCAGGCGGCATTTTCCTGGCCGAGTACCCCAAGCACCCGCTGATGCCTACCATCCGGATGATCAGCGACGTGCTGGGCGGCATTCCGGCCATCGTGATGGGCCTGGTCGCCTACGGCCTAATGGTACTGACCATGGGCCACTTCAGCGGACTGGCCGGTGCGCTGGCGCTGGGCTTTCTGATGATTCCGATCGTGGTGCGCACCGCCGAGGAAGTGCTGAAGCTGGTGCCGCAGACCGTCCGTGAGGCTGGACTGGCGCTTGGGTTGCCCAAATGGCTGGTTATCATGAAAATCGTGCTGCCTGCCGCTGCGGGCGGAATTATCACCGGTATCATGCTGTCGCTGGCCCGCGTGGCCGGAGAAGCCGCGCCGCTGCTGTTCACCGCCTTCGGCAACAACCAGGTCAGCACTGACCCCCTGAAGCCCATGAGCGCCCTGCCGCTCGAAATTTTCCGTGGGGCCACCAGCGCCTACGACGAAAACCAGCGTCTGGCCAAAGCCGGGGCCCTGCTGCTGATCGCCATGATTTTTGTGACCAGCCTGCTGGCCCGCCGGTTCAGCCGCCTCAAATAAACCCAGGTAAGGCCCCCCTCAGGGCTGCTTTGCTTCCTGAACCACCGCCCCCACCTTCAAAGGAGACTCCCAACATGACCAATCCCTACCTGCTCAGCACCCAGGACGTCAACATCTACTACGGCGAAAAACGTGCCGTCAAAGATGTCCATCTGAATTTTGCCAGGGGCACGGTTAACGCCCTGATCGGGCCTTCGGGCTGTGGCAAGACCACCTTTTTGCGGGCCATCAACCGCATGCACGACCTAACGCCCGGTGCCCGCGTGACTGGCAAGATCGTTCTGGACGGCCAGGACATCTATGGCGCCGATATCGATCCGGTCAACATGCGTCGCCGCGTGGGAATGGTTTTCCAGAAGCCCAACCCGTTTCCGACCATGAGCGTATTCGACAACGTGGTCAGCGGCCTCAAGCTGGCGGGCGAACGCAACAACAGCCGCCTGCTGGAAGTAGCCGAGCGCAGCCTGCGGGGCGCGGCCCTGTGGGAAGAGGTCAAAGACCGCCTCAAGACCCCCGCCACCGGCCTGTCGGGCGGCCAGCAGCAGCGCCTGTGCATTGCCCGCGCCCTGGCCGTGGAACCTGAAATCCTGCTGATGGACGAGCCGACCAGCGCGCTTGACCCGGCCAGCACCGCCAAAATCGAAGACCTGATGGGCGAACTGAAAAAAGTGACTACCATCGTCATCGTGACCCACAACATGCACCAGGCGGCCCGCACCAGCGACACCACCAGCTTCTTTCTGACCGGCGACATGGTCGAACACGGCCCGACTGAGCAGCTTTTCCAGTCTCCCAAAGACGAGCGCACCGAGGCCTATGTTTCGGGCCGCTTCGGCTAAAGCCCTGATACCGACTCGCAGAGCGAGCAGAATAGAAAAGGGTTGCGGGCGTGAGGTTGTCCACCCAGCGAGTTAACGAAAACCGTACCCGAACAATAAAATCCGCCGCCAGTTTGCAGCTGGCGGCGGATTTTTGTTGAGCTGTAGCGGCAGGATTTATTTCGCGGGTGTCCCTGCGAGCATCCCCTGACGCTTGAGCAGTTCGACCAGCTTCGGCTCGCGGTGCTCCATACCGCCGTCTGCGGCAAAGTAGGCTCCGAGCAGCTTGCCCCAGTCGCCAGGCGTACCCGGACGGTCTGCAATCGGATTCATCAGGTCGATGCCCTCGGTCAGTTTGGCGTCGGTGGCAGCCCGGTACTCGTCAGTGTGAATGACCAGCGGGCGGGGCAGGCGGGGGCGGTAGGGCGTCTGCTCGGCTGATTTTCCGATGGTCAGGGCTGCAAAGGGCAGGACTTCTGGCGGCAGCTTCAGCGCTGTAGCAATCGGCTCCAGATTGTTCAGCACGCCGCCGATCCAGCAGCCCTGGTAGCCCAGCATTTCGGCGGCGGTCAGCAGGTTGGTTCCGGCCATCACCGCGTCCCCGATTCCAAAATGGACGCCCACTGCGGGCCAGTGCCCTGGCTGCCGCCCACTCACTTCCAATATTCGCTTGACCCGGTGGGCGTCCGCGCAGACCATAAACGCCTCGGAAGCCGTGGCGATATGCAGGTTGGTCGTCAATTCGGCCATCTGCTGGCGCACCTCGGGCGAGTCCAGCCAGATCAGGCTGTAAAGTTGCGCGGTGGCGTCGGTAGGCGCACGCTGGGCGGCGTGCAAAATCGCGTCAAGTTCATCGTCGGGCAGGCGCTGTGGGCTGCCACCCGGCTGCGTGACATACTGGCGCACGGTGCGGTGACCGTCGAAAAAAGCGCGAACCTGTTCAGGAGTCAAGTCTCGGTGCATAGGCACAGGCTAACAGTTTATTTTGCCCAGCACTATATATTTTAACGTAATAGCATCTGATGATCCGTATCCTCTTCTGGCGGCCCAACTTCGGCTTGCGGGGTTTCATCCTGAAGCGGGGCAAACAGGCGGTCGAGGTCATGCGCTGTGAGCTGCGTGGCGTCGCTGAGGCCACCATCCAGAATCCCGCGTGCCAGCGCCGCTTTACGGGCCTGCAATTCCAGAATCCGTTCCTCGACGCTGCCCGCCGCAATCAGTTTGTACACGAACACGGGTTTGTCCTGTCCGATGCGGTAGGCGCGGTCGGTCGCCTGATCCTCGGCAGCAGGGTTCCACCACGGGTCGTAGTGAATGACCGTGTCGGCTGCCGTCAGGTTCAGGCCCACGCCCCCCGCCTTGAGGGTAATCAGGAACACGTGCGTCTTGCCCGCCTGAAACTCGTCGATCTGTTTCTGGCGGTCTACGGTCTGACCAGTGATTTTGCTGTACGGAATGCCCTGTTTCCGCAGTGTGGTTTCGAGGTGCCCTAGCAGGGTGGCGAAGCCGCTGAACAGCAGGATGCGGCGGCCCTCTTCGACCATCTGCGGCAGGTTGCTTTCCAGCCAGTCGAGCTTGGCATTGCTGCGCACCTGTCGCGCAGCTTCCAGCTTGACCAGCCGGGGGTCGGTGACGGCCTGGCGCAGCTTGAGCAAGGCGTCCAGAATAGCAATGGTGCTGCGGGCCAGTCCCCGCGCCTGCAATTCCTCACGCACCCGGCTTTCCATCGTCACGCGCACCGTTTCGTAAAGGTCGCGCTGGTCACCTTCGAGGGTCACGCGCACCGGAATCTCGGTCTTGGGCGGCAGTTCGCGGGCCACGTCGCGTTTTTCACGCCGCAGAATGAAGGGCCGAACGCGGGCCGCGAGCGCTGCGCGGCGGCTGGCCTCTCCCCTTTTTTCGATGGGCGTGCGGTACAGTGCGCGGAAGGTTTTTTCGTCGTGCAGCAGCCCAGGCGACAAGAAGTTGAACTGCGACCACAACTCACCGAGGTGGTTTTCCAGGGGCGTACCCGTCAGGCACAGGCGGTGGCGGGCGTCCAAGCTACCCGCCGCCTTGGCCGCCGCCGTCTTGTTGTTCTTGATGTTCTGGGCCTCGTCCAGAATGACGTAATGAAAAGCGTACTCGCTGAGGTCTTCGAGGTCACGCGGCAGCAGCGGATAGGTGGTTAGTACGATATCCGCCGAGGGAATCTTGTGAAACTGCGCCTTGCGGTCCTTGCCATGCAGCAGCAGCAGCCTAAGCGTCGGCGCAAAGCGGGCCGCCTCGGCCTGCCAGTTGCCAATCACGGAAGTCGGGGCGATCACCAGACTGGGGCGGTCGGCACGGCCCTCATTTTTCTCGGTCAGCAGGTGGGCCAGCGTTTGCAGGGTGTTGTGCGTCACGATGTACTGTTCGGTGACATACAGGTGATCGGCTGCTGCCACCGAGATGCACTGGGCGGGTTTGTTTGCGACATATTCGATGCTGCGAATACCGCGCACCGGGGGATAGTGGCGCAAACGGCGGTAAGCCGCCAGTTTGTCAGGCAGGCGAAACGGGTCAAGGTCGGCGGGCAGCTTGAGGGTCACGCGCCAAGCCAGCTCCGTCTTTTGCTCACCCTGGTCAACATGGCTGGCCGACTTCTCGCGGCAGCGGGCGGTGCCTCCCATCGACTGCACCAGCTCGACGACCGCGCCCGCCAACGCCCGTGAGACACTCACGTATTCGACCATTCGCGCCGCGTGGCCGTCAGTGTCCAGCAGGCCCTGAAGCAGCGCCAGCCGTTGCGCGGGGGAGGCCAGCAGATACTCGGCAGGCACATATTTGTCGCGCTCACTCAGGCTGCATAGCCCCAGCTCCCGCAAACAGGTCGTGAGCGGGTTACGGTCACCCGGCCCGCTCGGGGACAGATGACTCGGGGACAGACGATGGACACCGACTTTGCTCATCAGGCGCGGGACATGGCTGGCGGCCACAGCCGCGGGGAGGGCCAGCGCCTGGGCCAGTTCGTCCTCGGTCGTGAGGTCGATACTGTGAAGCAGCGAGCCGTCGCCGAGCAGCGTGCCCAGCGTATAGGGATCGATAGGAAGGTCACGCTCGGCAAATTCCACCGGAGCCACCATGGGAAGGTAGTGCTTCAGATTTCCCGCCGCGTCGGTTAGGTCGGCCCGCAGCTGAGCGGTGGTCAGGAGCCGCTGCGGTTGGCCGCACCGCTTGCGCAGCGGGGTATTCACGGCCCAGAGGTGGTCGTCGTCCACTTCGACGCTGGCGCCGTCTGTCAGGGTCACGCGGTAGACCGGGCGCAGGCCCTGCGGAAAGACACCAGTGACCTGGGTAGGTCTACCATCACGCCCTATCACAAAATCTCCGACCTGCAATTCGCCCATTGTGCGCCAGCCCAGGGGGGTCAGCACGCCCGCGTCGAGCGGCTGGGCTTTTCCCAGGCCCATGTCGTCGGCCAGAATCCCGCCCATGTCGTACTCGCGCAGAAATTGCAGCCAGGCCAACCCCTGGAGCTGATAAGGCCGCAGGTCGGCATTCAGGCCCTGCGGCGGCGTGACTTCCTCGATGCCAGTGAAATGTTGCAGGCGGCGGCCCAGTTCCAGCAGGCGCTCGGCCCCGACCCAGCGGGCTTGTAGGGCGTGTTCCAATTGCGCCAGCCGCGCCGCGTCGAGCAGGGGCAAACGCAGCGGCCCCGGCGGCAGGTCACGCAGGTTGAGTTCGACCAGCACGCTGAGAATCGAGCGTACCCGGCCAGCAGGCAGCGGCACCCGGCGGCCATCGTCCAGCGTGGCAAAGATGGTTTCCTGGTCGTCCAGCGCGGCCAGGGCCTCGGGGGTAAACAATTCGGGCTGCCGGGCGATCAGGTCGGCCAGCACCGGGATTAGGCTGATGCGGTGGCCGTCGACCACAATGCCGAGGTCGAGGGTAAACCAGCCGCCCCCGTCATTTGTTTCGCCGTACCAGTCGCTGATCTCGGCAAAGTGCAAGGGGAAATCGGCGTGGACGACCACCCGGACGCCCGCCTGCTCGAGCGCCTCACGGCCCCCGTGCATAAAAGCCAGCCAGGATTCGTCATCGCCCTGAGTCAGCAGCGCAGCGAATTCATCAGGAATGCCGTATTCGGGAAACAACTCCTGAAGGGTGGCAAATCCGGCGGCGTTGACCTGCCGTTCAGCTTTGCGCTCGGCCTGGAGGTCGCGTGGCACCTGGGTCACCAGGTCACCCCGGTATACGGTCGCAGTCTGGGCGGCGTCTTGCCCCGCCAGCAACTGGGCCGGGTAAATCTCATGCCCGCCGTAAGCCACCCGGTACTCGGCCACCGGAAAGGTGATGACGCGGGTCTGCGGCGCCGCGCCCAGCAGATACTGCACGCTGGTAGTGCGGCTGAACAGGTGCAGCTGCGGGGTAAAGGGAAGTTTTTCCTCGTTGGCGTTCAGCGAACGCGGTACGGGCAGTGGCAGGCTGTTCTCAGTCAGCACCTTAGCCAGTACCTTGGCCTGCGTGGGCGTCAGCGTCGGCCCCGACAGGAAGCGGGCGGTGCGCTCGGGGGGGCCGGGCACCTCGACACGGGCCAGGGTCAACGCCTGCGGGTCCACGGCCCAGGGCCGGGCCAGCGGCAAGATGACCGCGCCCGGCAGCTCCGGCACAGCCAGCGTGGGCGACTGCCCGCCCGTCTCGTCGGTCTGCCAGTCGGGAACGCCCTGAACGGCCCGGCCACGGGTCAGCGGCGCCGCCGGACTCTGCCAACACAGGCGGCCCACATCGAGGAGGGTATCGAGCAGCAAGGCTGTGGCTGGGTGGTCGGTCAGGGCATACAGCTGATCTTCCCAGTGGCCGGGCACGTGAGCAGGCAGCGCGGCCACTTCGATCAGTTGCAGCGCGTCGGCGTCCTTCTGCACAAAGGCTGGGGCGGCGCCGACCTTCTTGGGCATGGGATACGGCTCGGCTCCGCCTGGGCTGGGAACCCCCGAGAGCAGCGGCAAACGCACCAGTTGCAGGCTGGCCCGCCGCACACTGGACGGGTTGCCACGCACGGTCAGGTTCTGCACACGCAGCACGAAGCGCAACTCGAACTGGCGGCCCCGCCCACCGCGCTGCGGCGCTTCAGACTCGAAGCCCGCCAGCCATTGCCGCAGCCGGGGATCCAGCGGTTCTGGGGACGAGGCCGCCAGTTGCGCCGCGCGGGTCTGCGGGCGGGGGGTGGTGGGCGGGTCGGTACACAGCACCAGCGCCGCCGCATGCCGACAGCGAAAGCGCCCGCAGGTGCAGCTCGATTCGAGCAGTTTCACGTCGGGGCCGCTGCTCAACTCGACCGCCGGGTGAAAGGTCTGATTGCCCTCGCTGACCACGCCGCTGGCCCGCCAGCCACGGTCTGTCCACTCACGGCGCACCTCGCTCACCGCCGAAGCCTTGAGCGCCAAGGCCTGCGCCGCCGCGTCAAGACCAAATCCTGGCGGCAGACGACTGAGTTTCATCGCCCCACTCATCGGTTCACCTGCGGGAGCCACTGTTGACCGGAAACAAACACATCCCGCAGTCTAGCGCGAATTTTCAGTTTCGGCGCGGTGAGGGCCACAAAAGGATGCAGAGCGCATTCCGGTCATGGAGTGGGCCGGTGGGCCAGCCAGAACTGCCCCCGGCAACCTGACCGGGGGCAAAGGGACTTAGAGCAGTTCTCCGAATGATGGGCACGTCGGAACAACACCGCCGCCCCCTTCATTCTCCGTCGTGCTCTTTCTTGTTCACTCGTTCCACTCGGCAAAAAGAGGGTCAAAAGAGCACCACCTTTTTGCAAAATGCTCCGAAGACTTACAAAATGTCGTCGCGGATGCACGCCTTGAAATGATCAGGCGAGACCTCGCGCAGTTCGGGCACGACGTTGGCGCAGTCGGCAATGGCGTAGGGGCAACGCGTGCGGAACACGCAGCCGCTTGGCGGGTTGATCGGGCTGGGAATGTCACCTTCCAGAATAATCCGCTGGCGCTTGATGGTCGGGTCGGGCACCGGGGCCGCCGAGAGCAGCGCCTCGGTATAGGGATGCTTGGGGCCGTGGTTCAGCTCGTAGCTGGGGGCGATTTCCATGATGCGGCCCAGGTACATCACGATCATGCGGTCGCAGATGTACTCGACGACGTGCAGGTCGTGGGCAATGAACAGCACCGTCAGGCCCAACTCTTCTTGAAGGTCCTGAATCAGATTGACCACTTGCGCCTGAATAGACACGTCCAGCGCCGAAACCGGTTCGTCAGCCACGATGAAGCTGGGGTCCACAGCCAGAGCGCGGGCAATCCCGATGCGCTGGCGCTGCCCGCCCGAGAACTCGTGGGGGTAACGGCCCATATGCTCGGGGCGCAGGCCAACGCGCTGAAGCAGTTCGGCCACGCGCTCGGTGCGGTCCTTACCGGGGTGCAGGTTGTGAATCTGCATGGCCTCGCTGATGATGTCCGAAACGGTCATGCGCGGGTTCAGGCTGGCAAAGGGGTCTTGAAAGATAATTTGCATCTCGCGGCGGTAATCGCGCATCTGGGCCTTGCTTAGCTTGGTGATGTCGGTTCCGTTGAAGATGACCTGCCCACCGGTCGGTTCGATCAGGCGCAGCAGGGCGCGGCCCGCCGTGGTCTTGCCAGAGCCGGATTCACCAACCAGCCCGACCACTTCACCGCGCCGAATCTTGAACGTCACGTCGTTGACGGCCTTGACGTTGCCGACTACCCGTGAGAGCAGCCCGCCACGGATCGGGAAGAATTTCTCTAGGTGCTGCACGTCAAGCAGCGTTTCGCCCATTGCCGCGATGGAGCTGCGGTCACGCCCAGCACCCGGATTCACGGGAGTAGCGGTCATGCGCGGGCCTCCGGCTGGGTACCTGCAAGTGGAGCGGGGCCAGGGCCAGCCCCCTGCACCTGATCGAATTCACGCCAGCGGATGCAGCGGGCCATGTGACCGCCCCCGGTGTCTTCAAGCGGCGGCACGGCCTGCGAGCATTCGGGAATGGCGAACTTGCAACGCGGCTCGAAGGAGCAGCCGGGCGGCAGGTTCAGCGGGTTGGGCACGTTGCCGGGAATGGCTTCGAGGCGCTGTTTGACTTGTCCGGGCACCGGGGCCTCGGTGCTGGGGCGCGGAATGCTGTTGAGCAGTCCCATGGTGTAGGGGTGGCGCGGAGCCTTGAAAATCTCGATCACGTCGCCTTCCTCGACCACGCGTCCGCCGTACATCACGACCACGCGGTCAGCCATTTCGGCCACCACGCCCAGGTTATGGGTGATGAACAGGATGCTCATGCCGATTTCCTTTTGCAGCTTACGCATCAGGTCCAGAATCTGCGCCTGAATGGTCACGTCGAGCGCAGTGGTCGGCTCGTCGGCAATCAATAGCGCCGGGTTGCACGACAGCGCCATGGCGATCATCACGCGCTGGCGCATCCCGCCCGACATCTGGTGCGGGAACTCGTTGACACGCTTCTCGGGCGCGGGAATCCCCACGAAGCGCAGCATGTCGGTGGCGACCTGCATGGCTTCTTTCTTGTTCTTGCCCTGGTGCAGCATCACGGCCTCGGCGATCTGGTCGCCCACGGTGTACACCGGGTTGAGGCTAGTCATCGGCTCCTGAAAGATCATGGCGATGTCGTTACCGCGAATCTTACGCATCTCGGCCTCGCTGACTTTCACGAGGTCTTTTTGCACGCCGTCGCTACCCGCGAACAGAATTTCACCGTCCGCGATTTTGCCCGGCGGCATAGGAATCAGGCGCATGACCGACAGACTGGTCACGCTTTTGCCCGACCCCGATTCGCCCACCACAGCGAGCGTTTCGCCCCGGTTGATGTGGAAGGTTACGCCGTCCACGCTCTTGACCACGCCGTCATCGGTGCTGAAGTAAGTCTTCAGGTTGTTGACGGCGAGGATTACCTCACCCTGATGGGTCATCTCTTCCCCTGGAAATGCATGTGGGTCATTATACCTCCCTGTGCCCGATATCTCCCCGTTCCTGTGGAGACAGCCCGCCCAGACTCACCCGAACGCCAGGTCAGCAAAGAGCACCAGAAGAGACAAAAACCCGTCCTGATGGACGAGTCTCCAGCCTACTCCGGGCGAATTTAACGGAGTGACTTAGTTTTAAGGGAGCGACTGAGTGCGTAGTGACCGGGACAGCGCCCGGCAAGCTCTTAGTTGGCGGGGGTAGAGTAGGTGAGGGTGAACCCCGACTGAAGGGAGAAGCCAAAGGTGGGCAGGGAAAGTGCGGATTCGCTGGGTACTTTTCCCAGATAACCGGGCCTGTACCCGGCAGCCCCCTACTTGGAAATCAGGCTGATCAGGAAGGCGAGGAGCATGAACAGCCCGCCCAGCACGCTGCTGATGCGGACCAGACCGCCCTCAACGCCGCGCCCGCCTAGTAGCGACCCGCCGGAAGCCACGCTAGCTGAGAGCCCCGCCTGTTTAGGCGTTTGCAACAGCACAAAAAAGACCAGACCCACGCACACAAGCGCGTACAACACCAGAAACACAGTCAGGATTGGATTCATAGAGGACCTCGGAAGTCTCGGGCTGTCCGGCGCCGACATCAGCTGCGGGACAGTGGACCATAACGCCGCAGTATACAGCGGAAAACTTCCAGCGGTCTTACCCGGAGTCGGCAGGGACAGCGACCGGCGAACGCCTGCGCTTACGTTTCGGGGCCGGGGGCGGCGGGGCCTGCCAGCGCTCCAGATCGGCGGCGCTGGCTCCTAGTTCGGTCAAGGTGGCGCTGTCCTGCGGGGAGAGTTCGGCGCTCAGCAGCAGGTCAGGGCGGCGCTCAAGGGTGCGGCTCAGCGCCTCGCGTCTGCGCCAGCGGGCAATCAGGCCGTGGTTCCCGCTCAGCAGCACTTCGGGTACCGGCTGGCCTTCCCACTCGGCGGGGCGGGTGTATTCGGGATAATCGAGCAGCCCGCTGGAAAAGGAGTCGGCGCGGTGCGATTCCTCGTCGCCTAACACGCCGGGCACCAGACGCGAAACGGCTTCAAGCACGCACGCCGCCGCCGCCTCGCCGCCCATCATCACGAAGTCGCCGATGCTTAGTTCACGTGTCACCAGCGACTCGGTGCGGGCATCGAAGCCCTCGTAGCGTCCACACAGGAACACCAGATGCTCGCGGGTGGCAAGTTCCTCGGCCAGCGCCTGGGTAAAAGGCTGTCCGGCTGGGCTGAACAGAATAACCTCGCTTGCCGGGGGCACGCTTGCCAGCGCCCGCTGCGCCACGTCTACCCGGATGAGCATACCCGCGCCGCCGCCGTAGGGCGTGTCGTCGACCTTGTGGTGCCGGTTGGCCGCGAAATCGCGCAGGTCGACCAGTTGCACGTCGATCAGGCCGCGCTCACGGGCCTTGCCGACAAGCGCTTCCCCGGCAAAAGGGCGCAGTAGTTCGGGAAACAGGGTCAAGAAGGTCAGTCGCAACATCTGGCCTTAGTCCTCCGTGGGTTCCAACGGCTCTGCCCCCACATCTTCACCCTCGTCCAGCAGGCCCGCCGGAGCATCGGCTGTGAGCAAGATACGCTGGGGCTTACGCGCAGGCGGCTCGACCAGCACGTAGGGAGCCTGCAAGGGAACATACGCTTCGTGTGACGGTGTCTCGACCAGCAGCAGGTCTTGGTGGCCCATGTCCAGCACATCCTTGACGCGCCCCAGCTCCTCACCCGCTTCGTTGAGCAC
>NZ_JAGLBG010000004.1 GCF_018260405.1 Deinococcus sp. | reverse complement strand
TTGGCGTGCTGGAGAGTGTTCATCTCTTATTCTGCACCCAAAAACCTGAGTATGCAGAATTTCGTCCGGGTTTCAATGCATAAGGTTGACTTTCCCTGTATACAACGCTACACTTTACCTATCACCGTCCGAGAAGGACGGATTTTTTATTGTCTCACCTACATACAGAAAACAACCCCTACGCCAGCGCGGGTAGGGGAGAACAGGACAGAGCGTCGGTTCAGAGCTGTTTGATTTGGTTCAGAACCTCACTCGGGCGCACGGTGTAGTCGCCGGGGGTCGCCTCGATGTGCTCGTAACGCACAGTGCCTTCCTTATCGATCACAAAGACGGCGCGTCCGCTGATACCCCGCTCGTCGATGGCGACGCCGTACTCACGGGCCACCTTCAGGGTCATGTCGGCCAGCAGCGGCACCTCGATGCCGTATTCGGCGGCCCACGCCTTATGCGCGTGAACGCTGTCGCGGTTGATGCCCAGCACGACTGCTCCGGCGTCTGTGAAATCGTCCTGATGGCCGCTGTATTCCGGCAGCTGCATACTGCATACCGGACTGAAGTCAAGCGGATAGAACACCAGCACCACGGTCTTGTTGCCCATGAAACTGCTGAGGGTTATGTCCTGTCCGGTGCTGGCAGGCAGGGTGAAGTCGGGCGCGGGCTTTCCGAGAAGGCTCATAGGGTCAAGTCTACTGGTTGCCGGTCAGTGATTGATGGCGGTGCGGTCGCCGGTAACCCAGTAGCGCACGCGCTCGGCCACGTTTTCCATGTGGTCGCCGACGCGCTCCAGGCTGCGGCCCACGCGCAGCAGCAGAAGGGCTTTGCTGATGTTGCGGGGGTCTTCGAGCATGTAGGTAACCAGTTCGCGCTGAATCTGCTCGTACAGCTCGTCGATCTCGTCGTCCATGCCGATGGTGTTCTCGGCGCGAACCACGTCGCGGTCGGCCAGCGAGGTGCGCAGGTTCTGGCTCATTGCGGTCAGGCGCTCAAGCATACGCGACAGGTTCACGTACTTCTTGAGGGCCGGAGACTCGGCGAGTTCTGCGCCGTCTTCAGCGACGTGCACGGCGTAATCGCCCATGCGCTCGATGTCGGACAGGCTCTTGAGCACCAGGGCGACCATCCGCAGGTCGCGGGCCACCGGTTGGTGCAGAGCGATCAGACGCAGGCACTCGGCCTCGATCTGCGCTTCCTGGGCGTCTACTTCGCGGTCAATGCTGCGGATTTCCTCAAGGCGCTCGACGTTAGCATTAAGCAGAATATCGGCGGCAACGGGAAACATCCGCTCGACGGTACCAAGCATGTTCAGGGCACCATTCAGGATGGATCTCAGATCAGATTCTAGGGCTTCGCGCATGGGGTTTCTCCTCGGGGCTGAACGTACCACCTGTTCATGACTTCGGTGTCAGCCAGCAGTCAGAAGTGTAGGCCAGCTGCGCCGCGTGTACAGGGGTAGGGAAGGGGCGGAGGGACAAGGAAGCGGCAAGAGGCGGGCAGAGCAAAAGCGCAGTAAAAAGCGTGCGTGGTACGGGCATTCATTAGCCCTGGCTGAGGCCAGCCACGCCGGGCAGCGTGAAGCAGAAGGCGTTCTGGTCGCCCTCACGCTCGACCCAGGTCTGCCCGCCCCAGCCGTGGACAATGCTGCGCACGATATACAGGCCCATGCCGCTGCCCTGGCCGGTGGCCGCCTTGCCGCGCGTATGGGCCTGAAAGAGGCTCTCGGTGTCCGAGATGGCTGGGCCACGGTCGAGCACCGCGATCTCAACCCAGGTGCCGCGCACAGTGGTTCGTACGTGAATCGGCTGTCCGGCGGGGCCATATTTCAGGGCGTTCTCGATCAGGTTCAGAACCACCTGAAGGAGTTTGTCGGGGTCAGCCCGCACCAGATAATCCTGTCCGAACGTTACGGCGCTGTGGCGGGCGCTTAGCTCGGTTGCCAGCAGGCGCTCGGCGCGGGCAAAGGTCTCGGCCAGCGGCACCGTGCGGGCGCGGGTGGGCCGGAACCCCACGGCGAGGTCCTCGACCAGTCGGGCCAGCCGCTCGGTTTCCTGAAGGCCCTGGCGCACGAAATTCTGCGCGAGGTCCTGGGGCATGTCGTATTCCAGCGCCTCGAGTACGCCGCGCAGGGCAGCCACGGGCGTGCGGAACTCGTGCGAGAGCACGGCAGTGGCCTCGCGCAGTTCGGCCTCGCGGCGGCGGTGCTCGGTCACGTCCTCCACGATCAGGGCGCTGTGCTGGTCCGTGTGGGTCGCGGTGCAGCGCAGGGTGCGGCCCGTGACTTCCAGTTCCAGTTCGCCGCCGCGCTCCAGCAGAGTCTCTAAGGTATGGCGGCGCACGATTTCCAGCACTGGGCGTCCGGCGGCGCGTTCCTGGGGCACACCCCACAGGCGCACGGCGGCGGCGTTCAGCCGCGTGACCTTGCCCTGCTCGGTCAGGATGACGGCCTGAGGCAGCGCGTCCATCCAGCTGTCGTCGGCAACGGCCCTGGCACTTTTGGGATCGTCGGGCGGAAGAGGCAGGCCCAGGGATGAAGTGGAGGAAGTGGTCATGTGGCGAGGGTCTCCGCTTCCCTGTGCTCGGTGTTCCAAACCCGCATTCGGTAGCCCTTGCCGCGCACGGTTTCCAGAAAGCTGGGTTTGCTGGGGTCGTCGCCCAGGTGGGAGCGCAACTGCGTGATGTGCTGGTCGACGGTGCGTTCACCGCCCAGGAAATCGGCGCCCCATACGCGGTCAAGCAGCTCGGTACGCGAATAGACCCGGCCCGCGTTCTGGGTTAGAAAGGACAGCAGGTCGAATTCCCGCCGGGTTAAGTTAAGCTGCTTGGTATTGATGGTCGCCTCGGCAGACCCCACGTTGATCAGCAGCGGCCCGTTGGCCATGTTCTGCGGTGTATCGGGCTGAGCACGCCGCAGCAGCGCCCGCACCCGCGCCACCAGTTCGGCTGCCGAAAAGGGCTTGGTCAGGTAATCATCGGCCCCTGTTTCGAGGCCCTCGACCCGCTCGGCCTCGGCGGCGCGGGCTGTAAGCATCAGCACCGGCAGGCGGCGCAGTTCACTGTCTGAACGCAGGTAGCGCAAAAAGCTCAGGCCGCTTTCGCCGGGCAGCATCCAGTCAAGCACCAGCGCGTCGGCGTCCTTGAGGGCCTCGCCCGCGTCACGGGTCGTCTCGAAGGCCGAAACGCGCAGACCCGCCCGCTCCAGGTGAAAGCGCAGCACGTCTCTGACCGTTCCCTCGTCTTCAATTACGACCACATGGCTCATTACCCTTCATTCTGAGTGAAGGCGTCAGGCAAATGTCAGCTCGGGATTCACAAGCCCCTTGTGCGTCTGTGCTCACGTTGCCTGGAGCGTGGCCCTATCCCCCGTGAGCGGCCTACCACAGGGCAGCTGGCTGTGACCGCATGTAATACCCCTGCGTGAGCAAAAAGACCACCGCCCCCAGCGCAAATACGCCCGGTTGCCCGGCCAGTTGCCAGACTGCTCCGCCTAGCACCGGCCCCACAGCGTACCCTAGCGATTCGACCGCCATAACGGTGCCCCAGGCCGCCGCCCGGTGTGCCTCGGGCAGGGTGCGCCCCACCAGCCCGTTCCACCCGGCAATAAAAGCTCCGTAGCCCAGCCCCAGCAGCGGGGCCAGTGCCCAGAGGCGGGGCCGCACGTCTCCTGCTGCGCCCGGTGCGGCGCCCGGCGGCAGGTCCGAGAGGGCCATCAGCCCGAACACCAGCGCCAGCAGCAGCAATCCTGGCGTCAGCGCCCGGCGTGGATGGGCCTGGTCGGCCAGCCGCCCGAGCAGCCACAGACTCAGGGCAAACGCGGCGGCGGCCAGCAGCCCCGGCCCGACCAGGTCGCTCAGGTGCAGCCCCAGGTGGGCCAGCAGCGGGTAAATCAGCGTAATGAGAAGCCCCGGCGCGAGGGTCTGGGCAAAGGCGGCGGGCAGCAGCGCCGCGACCCGCTGCCAGCCGCGCCAGACGTTCGCCACCAGGTGGTTCTGCGCCAGCACGGGGGTCTGCGCCAGCACGGGCAGCCGCAACCCCCATAGGCTCAGGGCCAGCAGCAGCGCCAGCCCCTGCGAACCCAGCAGCAGCGTCCAGGCTGCTCCGGGCCGGGCCTGCATCAGTGGGCCGACCAGCAGCACGCCTGCCAGAATCGCCGGGGCCACGCTCAGGTTGCTGACTGCCAGCGCCCGCGAAAGCCGCTCGGGGACGGCCAGGGCCTGTGACACGCTCATGACGCCGGGCCACAGCGCCGAGAAGCTCAGTCCCCACACCGCGCACGCCAGCACCCCGAATACAGGCGACGGAAAAAGCCGCACGCCGACCACCGTCATCAGCCCCAGCAGCGTGCCCAGCAGCAGCACCCGTCCCAGCCCGAAGCGCTCGGAGACCAGCCCCATCGGCCCTTTGCCCAGCGCGTCCATCAGGTAATGCCCCCCGACCATCAACCCGATTAGACCAGGACTGAGGTGTAGCCCGGGGCCAGCCACTGGCAGCGCCGAGACGAAAAACCCCGTGCGGACCAGTTCGCTTGCCAGCAGCAGGGCCAGCAGGCGTAGCATGGTCAGGGGCCGGGTCCACAGCATTTCCTGAGTTTACCTGCGCGGGTTGTCACGCGGCTGATGTCTGCATGTTCGGCAAAGATTTTGCCCGCTTGGCGGTATAAATTCGCAGAGCGGAAGGCGTGTTATACCGCCAAGCTCGCATAAGCAGCCGCCGAGTCAAAAGTGCCTCATAAAGGCGGTTTTTTTCGCTGGGTTCCTTGTTCGGAGAATTGCCTGTGGTAGGGTCATAGTTCTGGCAATTGGTATTAGCCTGGAGAACATGCCTATTCGCCTGATCGCCACTGACCTCGACGGAACCCTGCTGCGCCGCGACCTGAGCGTCAGCCCCCGCACCCGCCGGGCGCTGGACGGGGTGCGGGCACGCGGCCTGGAGGTGGTGCCAGTCACGGCGCGGCAGCCAGAGGGCCTGCGCCTGATTGCGGGGCAAGCCGGAATGACCGGCTGGGCGGTGTGCAGCAACGGTGCCCTGGGCCTTCACCTCGGTACGGGCGAAATTCTATTTGAAAACCTGCTGGAGTCCGGCACCCAGCGGAAACTGGCCGTGGCTATAACGGCGCGGGTGCCCGGCACCGTGTTCGTCAGTGTACGCGACGCTGGCACCGTGTTTGTGGCGCAGCGCGGGTACAGCGAGCTGGCGCAGTACACCGACCATAAACGCGACCCCGGCAGTCTGGGCGGCTTTACGCTGGAAGAAGTCGTGGCCCGGCCCAGTCTCAAGCTGGCTCTGCGCCACCCCGAACTCAGCCCGCCCGAACTGCTGGCGCAGGTTCACTCGCTGGGGCTGAGCGGCTTTCACGCGACCCACAGCGGCGCTCCATTTGTAGAGGTCGCGGCGCAGGGCGTGACCAAGGCGTCCGGCGTGGCCCGGCTCTGTACGCACCTGGGGATCGCGAAGAGTGAAGTGATGGCTTTTGGCGACGCCCCGAACGATGTCGAAATGCTTGCCTGGGCCGGGCACGGTGTGGCAATGGGCAACGCTGACCCTGAAGCCCGCACCGCTGCCGATGAAGTCGCGCTCACCAATGAAGAAGACGGCGTGGCCGTGGTGCTGGAACAACTGCTGGTGGGAGGCTAATACGGACTGCCGCCCCCTTCCGCCCGCAGTCGGGAAGGCCGCCGCCTGCGAATCACGCTGTATCCTCTACCCGGCAGGTTCTTATCTGTTCAGCACGCTCACGATTTCGATGTGGCTGGTCTGCGGGTAAAAGTCGTGCGGGGTTACGCTGCCCAGCTTCCAGCCGTAGCGGGCAAGTTCGCCCACGTCCCGCGCCCAGGTCGCCGGGTCGCACGAGATGTACACCAGGCGGTCGGCGGTGCTGTGCTGAATGTGCTGGCGGGCGGTGTCGTCCAGTCCGGCGCGGGGTGGATCAACCACGATCACGTCGGCTCCCATCTCGGCGAACTCGGCGGCGTCGCCGTGGCGGTAGGCCACATTCTTGAGGCCCGCCGTCGCCACGTCCTGCCGCCCACGGGCCAGGGCCTCGGCGCTGGTGTCCAGCACAGTCACGCGCCGAAAATTGGGGGCGAGGTGCCGCGCGATAGCGCCCGCACCGCCGTAGAGGTCGGCGGCGTGGTCGCCCTTGCCCGCCAGCTGCGCTGCGTGGGCGTAGGCCAGCCCCGCCGCTGGCGGATTCACCTGCGCGAAGCCCGCCGCGCTGACCCGCACCTGCACGTCGCCGAACTGCTCCAGAATGTCGTTTTCGCCCGCGATCAGGCGCACACCCGCGCTAAAGCGTTTTCCGGCAGGCTCGGCCAGCGAAACCCCGGCCACGCCCGCGTCCATCAGGTGATCACTGGCCCGCAGGAACTTTTTCGGTTCGCCCGCGCCGATCAGGGCCGCCACGACTTCGTCCGTGAGGGTGCTGGCCCGGAAAGCGACCTCGGTCGCGGGGTCCAGTTGCGCGGGGTCCAGTTTGTCCAGAATTGCCTGAATCTGGGGCATCACCAGCGGGTCTTTCTCGAACACTAGTGGCCCGCTGCCCCGGCGCTCGCGGTAGGCAAAGCCCTGCGGCGTAATCAGGTACTGCGCGGTATTGCGGTAGTTCCATTCCTGCGGGCTGGCCACGGTCGGCTCGACCTCGTGCTGGATCTTGGCGATGCGCTGGAGGGCTTCTTGCACGAAGCCGCGCTTGTATTCCAGCTGCGCGGCGTAACTGGCATGGGCGAGGTCGGCGGTGGGCAAGTCGGGGGCATCTACCCGGTCGGGACTGCGGCGCAGGAGTTCGGTCACGCGGCCCTGGCGCACGCCCTTGCCAGGACGCACCTCGGCGGTTACGCGCTCGCCGGGCAGAGCGCCGCGCACCAGCACCACGCCGGAGTCGTCACGGGCCAGACCCAGCCCCCCGGCGACCAGTTTTTCGATTTCCAGCGTGAGTAACGGTTCAGACATAACACACAGCCTAAAGCATTTGGCAAAAGGAGAGGGTTTCTGCTGCCCAAGGCTGCTCCCGGCTGTTCCGGGGAGTGGCCTCCCTCTGGGGGCGGGGGCGCGAACAGCGGTCACACGCACCGTTGCGGCTGTCGGCGCCTTTTAGAATGGGGGCGATGAAAAAATTTGCCCTGTACCCCGTTATTTTGCTTTCTAGCGCCCTGAGTTGCGCTGCTCTGGCCGGTGGAACTGGCCCCGCGCCCGCCGCTGCCTACAGTGAAGTCTGGGAAGGCAGTTACAGTTGTGCGGGCGGCCCGACGAACGCCGGAGCACGGATCAGCATTGCCGACTGGTCGGGTAACACCTTCCGGGTGATCGGGGACATGTACCCGCTGCCCAGCAGCCCCCAGGTTCCGCGCGGCCAGGCCGAGCTGCGCGGAACCTTCAGCGGCAACCGCTTGACCCTGACCGCCGGGCGCTGGCTCAACCGTCCGGAAGGGTACGCGCTGCCGGAGCACCTCAGCGGCACCCTGGCGCTGGGCAATGACGACCGCAGCTTTACACTGAAGCTCGACCCCAACGACCTGAGCTGCACGCTGGGCGAGTTCAGGCGCGTCCGGTGATTACCGTTTCTAACCGGATTTATGTGGCGCCCGAGTACCACGCCGCGTTCGAAGCCCGCTTTGCCAATCGTCCCCGTAAGGTAGATGGGCGGCCCGGCTTTGTGTCGAATTACATCCTTAAGCCCGAGCAGGCGGGCGACCCCTACGTGGTGCTAGGCCTGTGGGAAAGCCGCGCGGCCTTCGAGGCGTGGCGCACGGCCCCCGGTTTCACGGAGGGGCACAAGGGCGGCCACACCCTGCCCCCCGAAGCGTTTACGCGCCCCAACGTGCTGGAAATTCATGAGATTATCGGCGGCAGTGAGGTAGACGGCTAAGGGGTTTTCCGGGGTTGTTCAGTGCTTGACAACAACGGTTTAGAGAGCTAAACCCCGACCGAAGGAAGAAGCTAAAGGTGGTGGTTGGGGGAAGTGCAGGTCATCCGGGAAAAGCCCCCAGATGACCGGGACGGTACTCGGCAGCCACTAGCGAACACTCGCCTCAGCTTTCGTATTCCAGGTAGGTGTAGCCCAGCAGTTCCTCGCCGTAGTCTTCGAGCAATTCGTTTTCTTCCTCGGTGGTCAGGGTCTTGGCCTTGATTGCTGCGTCGGCCTGATCCTCAATAGAGTCGCGCAGCATGGGTTCCTCGTAGCCCATTGACTCGATCATGCGCCTCGCCTTTTGCCCGCGCACGAACAGGTCGATGTTGAACTTGCCGCCGGGCCGCACTGTTATGTGCGCCTCGCTGACCTTGCCGAACAGGTTGTGCGAACTGCCCAGCACGTCCTGGTACGCTCCCATCAGGAACGCGCCCAGATAGTACGGTTGATCGCCAGGTTCGTGCAGCGGCAGCGTGGCCTTGACGTCGCGCAGGTCGATGAATTTCTCGATCTTGCCGTCGGAGTCGCAGGTGATGTCCACGATGGTCGCCTGCCGGGTTGGTTGTTGATCCAGGCGGTCGAGTGGCACGATGGGAAAGAGCGCCTGAATGGCCCAGTTGTCGGGCAGGCTCTGGAACAGCGAGAAGTTACAGATAAACTTGTCGGCCAGCACTTTTTGCAGGTCTTCGAGTTCGTCGGGGACATACTTTTCGTTCTGAACCAGCTTGGCGATTTTACGCAGGATCGCGTTGAACAGCGCCTCGCCGCGTGCGCGGTCTTGCAGGGTCACGTAGCCCAGGTCAAACAGATTGTGCAGGGTCTGCTTGTCGCCCACCGCGTCGTTGTACATCTCGCGGTAGTTGCGCAGGGTGATATTTTCCAGGCTTTCGTGCATGTCCTTAATCAGCTGGTGGCTGTCCTCGGCGGGGTCTACCAGGTCTTCGAGGTCGCGGGTAGGCCCAGTCACGTCGACCACCGGCATAATCAGCACAGCGTGGTGCGCGGTCAGCGCCCGGCCCGATTCCGAGACGATAATGGGTTCGGGCACCTCGCGGGCTTTGCAGACCTCCTGCACGGTATACACGATGTCGGCGGCGTACTCCTTGACGGTGTAGTTCATAGAGGCGTAAAAGGTCGTTTTGCTGCCGTCGTAGTCTACGCCCAGGCCGCCGCCCACGTTCAGATATTTCAGGTCTGCGCCAGCGGCAATCAGGCCCGCGTAGGTCTGCGCCGACTCGCGCACGGCCACCTTGACGCGGCGAATGTCGGTAATCTGCGACCCGATGTGGGTGTGCAGCATCACCAGACTGTCCAGCATATTTTCCTCTTTCAGCCGCTCGACCACGCGCAGCAGCTCGTAGGCGTTGAGGCCGAACTTGGCCTGGTCGCCGCCCGACTCCTCCCACTGCCCCGAGCCGCGTGCGTGCAGTTTGAAGCGCACTCCCACCGCTGGCTTGACACCCAAGGCTCTGGCCTGCTTTAAAATCCTGTCCAGTTCGCTGAATTTCTCAATGGTGATGACCACGTTCTTGCCGAGCGAGCGGCCCCAGAGGGCCAGCTTGATAAAGCCGTCGTCTTTGAAGCCGTTGCAGCACAGCAGCGCATCGGGGTGCATCTTCTGGGCCAGGCACAGCGCCAGTTCGGCCTTGCTGCCTGCTTCCAGGCCGTGCGCGTAGTCGTAGCCAGCGGCGGCAATGCTCTCGACGACCACCCGGCGCTGGTTGACCTTGATCGGGAACACGCCCTGGTAGTGCCCGCTGTAGTTGTACTCGGTAATGGCGGCCTGAAAGGCCTCATTGAGGTGTTTGACGCGGCCCGCGAGCACCTGCGGAAAGCGCAGGATGACGGGCAGGCTCTCGCCACGGTCTACGATCTCATCGACAATGGCGCGTAGTGGCGCGTGCAGGCCAGGGCTGGGGGTGACTTCCATATTACCCTTGTCGGATACGCGGAACCACCCGCCCGACCAGTTGGGTACCTGATAGAGTTCGGCGGCGTCAGTGGTGGTAAAGCTTCCTGGGATGGGGTTGGGGGCAGTCATGAGAGGCGTCCTCCTCCGGTGGGATAAGGCTCGCCGTGCGCGGGGTACGGTGAACAGGTGCTGCGCTGCTCGCGGACGCCGTGCGAAACCGGCACAAATCATACGGTAAGAAGGTGCGCCAGAGTGTCAACCGTTCAGCGTTACGGGCCGCGGGCCTGCCTTCCCCCCCCACCGGCGTGCTTGGCGTACCCCGCCGGAAAGAGGCATGCTATAGCTATGAATAGTCCCCAGCGCGACGAACTGCACCGCCTTGCCCAGTTGATTCGCCGGATTCAGGCCGACGGCGACGTCGGTCCCGACGATCTGGCCGAGGCGCTGATTTCTCAGGGTGTGCGCGTCAATGCCAGCCCCGAGCCACTGAACGAGCAGTGGCGTGCCGAGCGAGTCGAGCAGATGCTGCGCTACGCCGACGGAATTATGGTTAAGCCCGGCTCAGCCGTTACCAGGGCTTACCAGGTGGCCAGTTCCGACACGCGGGCGCAGTTCATCAGCCTGCTGCGGGCGCAACTGCTGAACAATCCTTACTTCTACCTGGGAATGCAGACTACCGGCGAAATGGTTCGGGCCTTGACCGCCGTGCCTGAACTGGCCGAAGCCTACGCCCGCCTGACCCCTGACGAACGCAAAACCTGGCTGGGACAGCTCCGCGACGCCTGGCACGATTTCCGTCAGGCGGCCACGGCTTTTGGACTGCCGGAAATGGCCTGACCTAAGCACGCCTCTTTGCCTGCCGACCCTGCGACGGGCGGGGTGATGAAGGATTGAAAAGCCCCCCGCCGCGCCCTAGACTCTGCCTAGCAGTGACCGGGAGGAGTACCCGGCAAGCGCACTCCAAGAGAGTTCAGGCCGTGGCTGAAAGCCTGAGCGAGTGCGCCCCGGAGAAAGTCGCCCGTGAGCCAGAACGGAAGAACAGCCGCGCCAGCCGCCCAGTAGACCCGTCCGGGTGCGCCCGATACAGCGCAGGCGAGTGCTTAGGCGCAGTGTCTAAGAAGCGCGGTGGTAACGCGGGATTTGGCTGAACTGGTCAACGTCTCGTCCGCATACGGAGTCAAGTCCGGCGGGCGGGGCCTTTTTTTGATGCTTGGGCCGCGGGGCAAATGGCAAAAGGCTCAGAGGGGGCAACACTTGGAAACCGCGCAACATAACCTCAGCTTTACGGATTTGGCCCAGGCGCAGGCCTATGCCCAGGCTCACTGCCTGCCGGAGAAAGCTGTGGGCTACACCGTGCGCGGCGCTGAACTGCTGGTCTTTGACCATATGCTGGGTGGCGTCGCGGGCGTACAAGTTGTCTCAGGCGGTCTGGAAGTGGGCGAAACGCCTGAACAGGCGGCCCTGCGCGACGCTAACGGGCAAACCGGACGCAGCGGCTTTGGCTCTAGCGCGGCTCTGAGCAGCTTGGTCTGGTTGAATAGTGAACACGCCCAGCGCGAAATGCGCCGTTTTGTTTACCTCACCGCGCCCGCTGGCCTGCCCGACACCTGGCCGCACCCCGCCAACCGCTGCCTGTTTTCCTTCCGCTGCGAGCCGTTGCACGCGCCTGGGCTGGACTCGGAGGGGGAAAGAGCCGCGTCGCGGCGAAAGGGTAGGGGGTCTTGCACGCGAGGCGTCTCTTTTCTTCACTAGCCACCAACCACTCACCGAGGTAATTCAATGACCGACACTCACACCCCAACCCCCCAAACCCCCGAACTCCCCACCCAGTTTGACCCCACCACCACCGAACCCAAGTGGGCCGCCAAGTGGCGCAATGAGCCGTTTCGCGCCGATGCCACTAGCGGCAAAGACCCCTTTACCATCGTGATTCCGCCGCCCAACGTAACCGGCAACCTGCACCTGGGCCACGCGCTGGACAACACCCTGATTGACACCTTGATTCGCTACAAGCGCATGGCGGGCTTCGAGGCGCTGTACCTGCCGGGCATGGACCACGCGGGCATTTCCACGCAGGTAGTGGTCGAGCGGCAGCTCAAGGACGCTGGAACCAACCGCCATGACCTGGGCCGTGAGAATTTCCTGGAAAAAGTCTGGGACTGGAAAGCTAAATCCGGCGGCATGATTCTTGACCAGCTGACCCGCTTAGGCGTCAGCGCCGACTGGACACGTGAGCGCTTCACGATGGACGAGGGCCTGTCCCGCGCCGTTCGCGCCCAGTTCGTCAAGCTGTACCACGGTGGGCTGGCCTACCGGGGCGAGCGCATCGTGAACTGGGACCCCGCCTCTCAGACCACCCTGTCTGAACTCGAAATTGACCGCGAAGTCCGCAAGGGCAAGATGTACACGCTGTCGTACAAGCTGGAAAACCCGGCTGAGGCAGCCAGCAACGGCGACGCGGGCGAAATCCGCATTGCCACCGTGCGCCCCGAAACCATCTTTGCTGACCAGGCGATTGCCGTTCACCCCAACGACGAGCGCTTCAAGCATCTGGTGGGCAAAAAGGCCCGCATCCCGCTGACTGAGCGACTTGTGCCTATCATTGCCGACGAAGCCGTGGAGATGGATTTTGGCGTCGGGGCGCTGAAAATTACGCCCGCGCACGACCCCACCGACTTTGAGGTGGGCGAGCGCCACGGCCTGCCGCGCCCCAGCGTGATTGACCTGGACGGTAACTTGACGACCGACGAACTGGTGCCTGCCGAATTTCAGGGCCTGGAACGCTTCGCCGCCCGCAAAGCTGTGGTCAAGGCGCTGGAGGAAGGCGGCGACCTGCTGGAGCAGAAAGACCACGACACCGCCATCGGCCTGTCCGAGCGCACCAAAGTCCCGGTAGAGCCGATTATTTCCGAGCAGTGGTTCGTGCAGATGAAACCCTTTGCCGCGCAGGTGTTGGACGGGTTGGAAAAGGGCGAAATCAGGCTGACGCCGGAGCGCTACGCCAAGGTCAACCGTGACTGGCTAGAGAATATCCGCGACTGGAACATCAGCCGCCAGCTGTGGTGGGGCCACCAGATTCCCGCCTGGTACGACGAGGAAGGCAACATCTATGTGCCCGACCCCGAGAACCCGGAACTGGACTGCGACGTTGACCCGCGCTACCGTCACCTCAACCTGCGCCGCGACCCCGACGTGTTCGATACCTGGTTTTCCTCTAACCTGTGGCCCTTTTCCACGCTGGGCTGGCCTGACACCGACAGTGAGGACTTCCAGAAGTTCTACCCCACGCAGGTGCTGGTGACCGGCTACGACATCCTGTTTTTCTGGGTGGCGCGCATGCAGATGGCGGGCTACGGCCTGACCGGGCAAGCGCCGTTTAGCACGGTGATGCTGCACGGCCTGTACCTGGACGCCAAAGGCCAGAAGATGAGCAAGAGTAAGGGCAACGGCATTGACCCGCTGGAACTGTTCGACCAGTACGGCGTCGACGCCTGCCGCTTCGCCTTCACGTTCCTAAGCACCGGCGGGCAAGACATTAAGCACGACGCCCGCCGCTTTGAACAGGGCCGCAACTTTGCCAACAAGCTCTGGAATGCCACCCGCTTTGCGCTGATGCGTCTGGGCGAGGGCATTCCCGCACTTACCGGCGACGACGACCTGACCCGTTATGTCCGCAGCACGCTGGAAAAACCCGACGGTGCCAGCCCACGCAGCCGCGACGCGCTCGCCCAGCTCAAGACGCGCAGCGACCTTACCCTCGCTGACCGCTGGATTATTTCCCGCCTGAACGCCGTGACCGCCGAAGCCTCCGCGCAGCTGGACGCCTTCGACATCGGGGCCGCCATCCGCACGCTGTATTCGTTTACCTGGGACGAGTTCTGCGACTGGTATATCGAGGCCGCCAAGCCTGCATTGAGCAGCGGAAACCTCGGCACGATGGCGACCCTCAAGGCCGTGCTGGAGCACATTCTGAAGCTGCTGCACCCATTCATGCCGTTTATTACCTCCGAGCTGTACGGGGCACTGGGTCACCGCCGCCAGATTGCCGTACACAGCTGGCCCAAAGAGGACGCCGCCCTGCACGACGCCGAGGCCACCCACGCCTTTGACGCTCTGCGTGCCGCTGTAGCCGCTGCCCGCAGCCTCAAGAGCGAACTGGGGCTGTCGCCGCAGGACCGCCTGAATGTGGCTGTGGAAGGCGAACTGGCGGGCGTGGTCGGTGAAAATTCCCGCGTGGTAGAGAGCATCGCCAAGGTAAACCTCGTGACACTGCTGGAAGGCCGCACGCTGAGTCTGGTGGAACAGGGCGTGACCATCCGCGCCCCGCTTGAAGGCACAGTGGACATGGCCGACTGGCTGAAAAAACAGCAAAAGCGCCTGCAAGAGCTGGACAAGCAAATCAAGCAGGCCGAGGGCAAGCTAAGCAACGAGGGCTTTGTGGCCCGCGCCCCCGCCGAGGTGATTGAGGAAGAGCAGCGCCGGATTAAGGATTTCGGGGCGCAGAAGGAGCGGCTGGAGGGGGTGCTGGCGCAATTCGGATGATGGAAAAGTAGGTGCTGGATGATGGAGGAAAAGGCCCGCTGCCAGCGGAGCAAACGCCCTGGCCGTCTTCCTGCTCCAGTGCCAGCAGGCAAATGGCGGCTAGAGTTCACACCGGAGTTCTCTCCGCTATCCTGTGCCCATGCCTGCCCTGCGCCCCGATATTGACCCTGACGGCCTGCTTGAATACTCGGTGGTCTATACTGACCGCTCGCTGAACCACATGTCTGCCGTATTCCAGGGGGTCATGCGCGACCTCTCGGTGGACCTGAAGGCGGTGTACCACGCGCAGGCGGTGGCTCTCATTCCGGGGTCGGGCACTTCGGCCATGGAAGCCGTGGTCGATCAGTTGGCGCAGGGGCAAAAGTGCCTCGTGTTGCGCAACGGCTGGTTCAGTTACCGCTGGTCGCAGATCGTCGAGGCCAGCCGCCTGCCCGAGTCGGTCACGGTGCTTAACGCCCAGGCCCCGCAAGCTGGCCCGCAGGCCGCGTACGCCCCCGTGCCCATCGGGGAAGCGGTAGCCGCCATTCGCCGGGAACGCCCCGCCCTGGTCTTTGCGCCCCACGTCGAAACGTCGTCCGGCCTTCTTTTGCCTGATGACTACATCAAAGCTCTGGCCGGGGCGACCCACGAGGTCGGAGGTCTGCTGGTCATCGACTGCATCGCCTCGGGCTGTGTATGGCTGGATATGCAGGCCCTCGGCATCGACGTGCTTATCTCGGCCCCGCAAAAAGGTTGGAGCAGCACGCCCGGCGCCGGGCTGGTCATGCTGAGTGACGCTGCCGTGGCCCGCGTGGAAGCCACCGACTCGGTCAGCTTTACCCTTGATCTTAAAAAGTGGCTGAGCATCATGAAAAGTTACGAGGACGGCGGCTTCGCCTATCACGCGACCATGCCCACCGACAGCCTGCGCCAGTTCCGCGATACGGTGCAGGAAGTCAAAGCCTTTGGGCTGGACAAGGCCCGTGACGCGCAGTGGGAACTTGGCAATCAGGTTCGCAGGGTGCTGGAAAGCGCGGGCTTTCGCAGCGTGGCCGCGCCCGGTTTCGAGGCTCCTGGCGTGGCGGTCTACTACACCGACGACGCCGACATCCAGTCGGGTAAGGCGTTCAGGGCGCACGGCCTGCAAATCGCGGCGGGCGTGCCCCTCAAGGTCAATGAACCAGCCGGGTTCAGCACCTTCCGCATCGGGCTGTTCGGCCTCGACAAGTTGCAGGACGTGCCCGGCGCGGTCAGCCGCTTCGAGGCGGCGCTGAACAAGGTAATCGGCCAGTAATCTTCTGCCGTTGTGGTTCATCAATGGTTCGGACACTGTTAGAGCATTTTGCAAAAAGATGGTGCTCTTTTGACCCTCTTTTTGCCGAGTGGAACGAGTGAACAAGAAAGAGCAGGACGTGAAATGAAGGGGGCAGCGATGTTTTTTCTACGCGCCCATAATTCGGAGAACGGCTCTAAGACGGACTGCCGATTGAATCTGGTTATTTCAGGTTCAATCGGCAGTTCGCATCAGTCGTGGGCCACTGAACCGTCCATTCCAGCTCCAGTGTAAGCGCGGTACTGCATGGCCTCGAATTCCTGTTCCTCGTTCTCGCGTCGGCGGCCCAGCAGTGCTCCGGCGGCGGCCAGAGCAAAGCCAGCCGGGATGCTAATAATCCCTGGGTTTTCCAGCGGGAAAATCGCATTGCGCTGGATAAGGTGTCGGGCAGTTTTCAAGTCCGGCTTGTCGATCTTCATGATGTTCGGGCTGATCGCGATTAGGCTCAGGGTCACGACCAGTCCGCCGACGATGCCCCAGATAGCGCCATTGGCGTTGAAGCGCCGCCAGAACAGCGTGTACAAGATGACCGGCAGGTTGGCACTCGCCGCGATGGCGAAGGCCAGCGACACCAGAAAAGCCACGTTTTGGTTCTTGGCGATCAGGCCCAGCAAGATAGCCACGATGCCCACCGCGACGGTGGCGATGCGGGCGACCCGGAACTGTTCGGCGTCACTGGCCTGCCCGTTCTTGATCACCCCGTTGTAGATGTCGTGCGTAAAGCTGGTGCTGGCGCTGATGGTCAGGCCCGCAACCACGGCCAGAATCGTGGCGAAGGCGACGGCGGTTACGAAGGCCAGCCCGAACTGCCCGCCCAGCGAGTTATGGCCGCCTCCCAGCGCCTCGGCCAGCAGCGGCGCGGCCATGTTCCCGGCCTTGTTGGCGGCTTCGATGGCGGTCTTGCCGACCAGCACGTTGGCGGCGTTGCCCATCAGGGCCGTCATGGCGTAGAACGCCCCGATCAGGCCCATCGCCACGACCACGCTCTTGCGGGCGTCCTGGGCGGTGGGCACGGTAAAGAAGCGCACCAGGATGTGCGGTAGTCCGGCGGTGCCCAGCACCAATGCGAGGCACAGGCTGATCAGATCGAGGGGGTTTTTGTACTTCAGGCCCGGACTTAGGAAATCGGCCCCGCTCTTGTCCTGCACGGCTCCCAGCAGGGTACTGAACGAGAAACCGAACTTGGCGAGAATCATTACGCTCATAACAATCGTGGCGGCCATCAGCAGCATCGCCTTGATGATCTGGACCCAGGTGGTGGCCAGCATTCCGCCGACCACCACGTAAATAATCATCAGTACGCCGACCAGTGGAATGGCGAGGTCCGGCTTGATCACGTTGCCCGAGAGTAGAGAAATCAGGCTACCCGCGCCGACCACCTGCGCGATCATGTAGAAAGTACTCACGGCGATGGTCGAAAAGGCCGCGTAGGTGCGGACGCGGGGGTCTTTGAGGCGGTAGACTAGCATGTCGGCCAGGGTGTATTTGCCCAGGTTACGCAGCGGCTCGGCCACGATGAACAGCACTGTCAGGTAGGCGATGAACCAGCCCACCGAGTACATAAAGCCGTCGTACCCGTTCAGGGCGATCAGCCCCGTGATCCCCAGGAACGACGCCGCCGACATGTAATCTCCGGCAATGGCGATGCCGTTTTGCGTGGCGCTGATCTTGCCCCCGGCCACGTAGAAGTCCCCGGCGCTGCTGTTGCGCCCCGAGGCCCAGAAGGTCACGCCCAGCGTAATGGCGACGATAATGGCGGCCAGCAAAAAAGTCATCGCTTGGCTTCCTCGGCCATACGGTCAAACGCCTGGGCGCGGCGCACATAAATGGCCGCCATGACCCAGCCCATGATGATCTCGGCAAAGGCCAGCACATACCCGAAGGTGATGTTTCCCATGACCTTGCTGGCCATCAGCGGTTTGTTGAAGCCCGCCAGAAGAGGCAAAATAAAGTACATCACCAGAAAGCTGATGGTCATGGTAAGCAGGAAGCTGTTCTTCTGGGCGACCAGCTGCTGGTAGGCCGCGTTACGGGTGGGCAGGGAACTGGCTTGGGGCGCGTGTGAAACGGTCATAAGAGCCTCCTGAATACTGGCATGAGAGCTGCAATGAGAGCGGTCGGCATCAAAATTCGACTAATGGACGCTCGGTTCAGAATGTGGGTACGTACACAGTATAAGCCCGTGAAGACACCATCAGTGAGGGCGGTCTAACCCTGTCTGCTGAAGGGTCACAGCCTGGTTGATTGATTCTCAGATTGGGGGAGAACCCCTGTTGCCAGCTGCCCGAGCGGGTATCGTAAGAGGATGCTTCTCGACCGGCTGGGCCGCCCACTGCGCGACCTGCGAATCAGCGTGACCGACCGCTGCAATCTGCGCTGCACGTACTGTATGCCCGCTGAGTTCTTTGGCCCTGACCACGCTTTTTTGCCCCGCGACGAGCTGCTGTCGTTCGAGGAAATAGAGCGCCTGACCCGCGTTTTCGTGCTGCTGGGCGTGCGGAAACTCCGCATTACAGGCGGCGAACCGACCTTGCGGCGCGACCTGCCCGAGCTGATTGGCCGCCTCAGCCGCATCGGGGGCGTGCAGGACCTCGCCATGACCACCAACGGCTTGCTGCTGCCGCGCTTTGCGGCTGGTCTTAGGGCCGCGGGGCTTCAGCGTGTTACGGTCAGCATCGACAGCCTCGACCCGGAAGTGTTCGGGCACATGAACGGTTTAGGCACCCATCCGCAGAAGGTGCTGGACGGGATCGAGGCGGCGCTTCAGGCCGGGTTGGGCGTCAAGATTAATACGGTGGTGCAGCGCGGCGTTAACGACGACGGTCTGCGCGAGCTTTGGCTGGCGCTGCGCGACCTCGCGCCGGTGCGCTTCATCGAGTTTATGGATGTCGGCAACCACAATGGCTGGAACATGGACAGCGTGGTGCCCTCGCGTGAAGTGCTGGCGCGGCTGGGTGAAGCTTTTACGCCTGTTGACCCCGGCTACCGGGGCGAGGTCGCTGCCCGCCACGTAGGCGCCGGGCACGAGGTCGGCCTGATTTCCTCGGTTACGGCTCCCTTTTGCGGCGACTGCTCCCGCGCCCGGATTTCGGCGGTAGGCGTGCTGTATCCCTGCCTTTTCGCGGGAAGTGGCACCGACCTGCGTGCGCCGCTGCGCTCCGGGGCCAGTGATGCTAGGCTCTCAGAGCTGCTTGGCGGGGTCTGGTCGGCCCGCACCGACCGATACAGCGAGGAACGCGGCGAAGTGACCCGCTCTGGCAAGGTCGAGATGTCGCACATCGGCGGTTAAGGCTGCTCCTGCCGCGCCCCGCCACCTTCAAAAGACTCTGAAAGCTGCTGACCCTGAATTCTGTCAGACTGTACGGCGTGCTGTTGGCGCCTCAGTGCGGCGCATCCCTGATAAACTACCAGTCCTGAGCGTGAGAGTGTATTTTGCCCTGTGGAACGGCCCCTATTCTTTCGTTGGCTCTCTTCTTCTGACGGAATAAGGCCACGACTGAAAAATGTGGGGGGCTTTTGTCTCCAACCTTGTAACAGTTCAGACAACCAGGAGTAGGAACTACACTAAAGTTAGGATTGGCTTAAGACTCCGTTTAATGCGGATGGCTCGGAGGGATGTATGGCGAAGTATCCGCTGATCAAGACCACACTGAAAGACCGTCTGCTCGGCGGTCATTACGTAGAAGGGCTGCCGCTGCCCAGCGAGCCGCAACTGGCCCGTGAATTTGAAGTCTCGCGGATGACGGCCCGCCGCGCCATAGACGAACTGGAACGCGAAGGATACGTTTACCGGGTGCAGGGCGCTGGAACCTTCCCGACGGGCAAGCGCTTCCGCCAGGGCATGTTCCGCGTGCGGCCTTTCAAGGAATGGGCGCGTCACCCCGACCACCGCACCACCGTGCTGCGGGCCATGCAGATTGAGGCCACCCCCGAAATTGCTGTGGTGCTGCAGATCAATCCCGGCGACCCGGTCATCTTTGTTCACCGCCTGCGAATGGCCGGTGACGAGGCGCTGGTCATCGAGAAACGCTACATCAATGCGGCGCTGGCTCCGGGGCTGCTGGAACACAACCTAAACGTCGAGAGCATTCATGAAACAATGGTCAGCATGGGCGTTCCCCTTCAGCGCGTCGAGCAGAACCTCGAAGCTGTCAATCTGCGCCAGGAGGAAGCCGACCTGTTGCGGGTTCCAGTGGGCGTAGCCGCCTTCTTGCTGCGCCGCACGACCTACAGCGGCCCCAAGCGGGCGACCTATGTCAACTACTGGGTGCGTGGCGACCGTTACGCCTTTCAGGATACCTTTGAACCCTGAACGCCTTTCAAAGGTGAACGGCCGTCTGGTACGGCAAGCCATCTCGTTGTGGCGTTTTCTTACCTGGAGCGCCGACAGCAATACTTTGAAGTCGCCTCTGCTTCTAAGAACCGGCCGGGTGATGTTTGCATCACCGCTCCGAACGGACTTGCAAAGCTGCGGGGCAGAGCGCGTAGGCAAGAGCTCCTTAGTATCTTTAATACGGACTGCCGTCTGTTTAGTTGACCACCCTCCCAGGCACCGGGGCGCTCATTCCACACCCGGAACCCCTATCTCTGCTGTTTGCTCTGCGGAGCCGCCCTACAAGTCCCTCCGGGTTGAAAGGTTTGCACATCTTTGAACCGGAGTCCGTATAAAAACTGTAGTCATCAGGTGGTTCGCTCGCCTGGATCAAGGAGTTTAGACCGTATGCCTAACAGCGAAAAATCCCCGATGACCCTGCGCCCCGGCCAGCCCTTTCCACTGGGGGCCACCTGGGACGGCAAAGGCACCAACTTCGCCGTGTTCAGCGAGAACGCCAGCGCCGTAGAACTGTGCCTGTTTAGTGGGGACGGCCAGGAAACGCGCTTTACCCTGCCCGAACCCACCGCCTTCGTGTGGCACAGCTACCTGCCTGGCATCGGCCCCGGCCAGCGCTATGGCTACCGCGTACACGGCGAGTACGCCCCCGAACGCGGTCTGCGCTTTAATCCCAATGTGGTGCTGCTCGACCCCTACGCCAAAGCCCTGGACGGCGTAGAGCAGTTCGACAAAGGTGTATTCGGCTACGCGCCGGGCAAAGACGACCTGACCATGCAAACTGAGGAACAGCGCGGCGCACCCCTGGGCATCGTCGTTGACCCCATGTTCAACTGGGTGGGCGATGTCAAGCCGAATATTCCCTTTCACCAGTCGGTGATTTACGAGGCGCACGTCAAGGGCCTGACCATGACCCACCCCGACGTGCCGGAAGCCCTGCGCGGTACCTACGCCGGGATTGCCACCGAGCCGGTGCTGAGCTACCTCAAGGAACTGGGCATCACCGCTATCGAATTTTTGCCGGTGCATCAGCATGTGGACGACCCCTTTTTGCTTGCCAAGGATCTGACCAACTACTGGGGCTATAGCACCCTGAACTTTTTTGCGCCCGACGTGCGCTACTCCGCCGAGGCCCGCAAAGGCCACCCGGCAGGCGCGGTCGCCGAGTTCAAAAACATGGTGCGGGCGCTGCACGACGCGGGCATAGAGGTCATTCTGGACGTGGTGTATAACCACACCGCCGAAGGCAACCACATGGGGCCGACCATGAGCTTCAAGGGGATTGACAACCCCACCTATTACCGCCTGGTCGGTACCGACCCGCGCTTTTACTTTGATTACACCGGCACCGGCAATAGCCTGAACGTGCGCCACCCACAGACGCTGCAACTGATTATGGACAGCCTGCGCTACTGGGTCACCGACATGCACGTAGACGGCTTCCGCTTTGACCTCGCCAGTACGCTGGCACGCGGTCTGCATGAGGTAGATCAGCTTTCCGGCTTTTTTACCATTATTCACCAGGACCCCATCATCAATCAGGTCAAGCTGATTGCCGAACCCTGGGACGTGGGCGAGGGCGGCTATCAGGTTGGTAACTTTCCGGTGGGCTGGGCCGAGTGGAACGGGATTTACCGCGACCAAATGCGGGCTTTCTGGAAGGGCGACGGCGGGCTGGCCTCCGAAATCGGCTACCGCCTGACCGGTTCTAGCGACCTGTATCAGAATGACGGGCGCAAGCCCTACGCCAGCATCAACTTTGTCACTGCCCACGACGGCTTTACCCTGCGTGACAGCGTGACTTACGAGAACAAGCACAACGAGGCCAACGGTGAAGACAACGCCGACGGATACAACCACAACGTGACCTGGAACTGTGGCGTGGAAGGCGAAACCGACGACGCCGAAATCAACAAATTGCGCGGTCAGCAGATGCGGAACTTCCTGGCGACGCTGCTGCTGGGCCAGGGCACGCCGATGATTCTGGGCGGCGACGAGTTTGGCCGCACGCAGAAGGGCAACAACAACGCCTACTGCCAGGACAACGAAATCAGCTGGTACGACTGGGACAATATGGACAGGTCGCTGCTGGACTTCACCAGAAAGGTGATTGCGCTGCGTAAGGCCCACCCCAGCCTGCACCGCCGCAAGTTCTTCAGCGGGCGCACCATTCGCGGCGAGAACGTGCGCGACATCGTGTGGCTGCGCTTTGACGGGCAGGCCATGACCGACGCCGACTGGGACAACCACCAGACCCAGAGTCTGGGCATGTTTCTAGACGGCGAGGGCCTGGACGACATAGACGAGAGTGGCTACCCGCTCAAGGATGACAACCTGCTTTTGCTGCTGAGCAGTTCTTATGTGGATTTGCCCTTCAGGATGCCCGACTTTACGCACTGCGACGAGTGGGAGCTGCTGCTGGACACCACCGACGACGCCGCCCACGAGTTGCTGAAAAGCGGTGAGGAAACCACCCTTAAAGGCCGCAGCGTAAAGCTGTACCGCAGCAAACGGGCCGAGGCTGAGCTGCCCAGTTAGTAAGTCCCCTGCCCCTTACTCTGCTGCCCAGCTTTTGACAGACCCTACGCCCTGAGCCACCGCCAGGGCGCGGTTTTTAACCCGCCGACCTGCACACGCCATCTGCGCGCCACAGGAGCCAATCATGCCCCAGTCTTCCACTCCTTCCCAGTCTCACAGTGCCTCTCAGTCGTCCCTGAGCACTCAACAAGAGTCTGACGCCCTCGCCAGCCGCCTCGGTGCTCACCCCCTGCCAGACGGGAGCGGCACCCGCTTTCGCCTCTGGACATCCACCGCCAGAACAGTCGCCGTGCGCGTGGACGGCAATGACCACACCATGCACTCGCAGGGCGGCGGAATTTACGATCTGGTTTTGCCCGTGCAGCCCGGCGCGAAATATAAATTTGTGCTGGACGACGCGGCGTGGCCCGACCCCTACGCCCGCTTTTTGCCGGACGGGGTCCACGGTGAGGCCGAGGTCATGGATCTGCACCAGTACCGCTGGCAAACTACCGACTGGCGCGGCCTGCCGCTTAAAAGCTGCGTGTTCTATGAGTTGCACATCGGCACCTTCACGCCTGAAGGGACTTACGCCGCCGCCCAGGCCAAGCTGCCTTACCTCAAGGGATTGGGCATTACGGCGTTGCAACTCATGCCGCTGGCGGCCTTTTCCGGTGAGCGCGGCTGGGGGTACGACGGCGCGGCGCTGTACGCCCCCTACGCGCCGTATGGCCGCCCGGAGGCGCTGATGGCCTTCGTGGACGCCGCGCACGGGCTGGGGCTGGGCGTGTTTCTGGACGTGGTGTACAACCATTTCGGGCCGGACGGCAATTATCTGAGCCTTTACAGCCCACAGTATTTTACCGACCGCTTCAGTAGTGCGTGGGGCGCGAGCCTGGACTACGCCGAGCCTCACATGCGACGCTTCGTGACCGGAAATGCCCGGATGTGGCTGCGCGACTACCGCCTGGACGGGCTGCGGCTGGACGCGACTCAGGCCATGCAGGACGACAGCGAGACGCACATTCTGGCTGAGCTGGCGCAGGAGGTGCACAGGCTGAACGGCACCCACCTGCTGCTGGCCGAGGACTACCGCAACCTGCCTGAACTGGTGACGCAGCATAAGCTGGACGGCATCTGGATTGACGACTTTCACCACGAGGTGCGCGTGACGCTGACCGCCGATCAGGACGGCTATTACGCGCCCTACCAAGGCGGCGCGGCGGCTCTGGCGAACACCATTGAGCGGGGCTGGGTCTTTGAGGGCCAGTGGTGGCCGCTGGAGGACAGGCCGCGTGGTAAACCCGCCGACGCGCTGGGGGCCGCCAGTTTCGTGTACTTCATTCAGAACCATGACCAGGTGGGCAACCGCGCTATAGGTGACCGGATTCACCACCTGCCGCAGGTTTCGCCGGAGCGCTTCCGGGCCGCGTCCATGCTGCTGCTGACGCTGCCGATGACGCCGCTGCTGTTCATGGGCCAGGAATGGGCCGCCAGCACGCCGTTTCCCTTTTTCAGTGACCATCACGGCGAACTGGGCGCAGCCATTAGCGAGGGCCGCAAGAAGGAATTTGAGGGTTTCGCGTCGTTCAAGGGTGAGGACATCCTTGACCCGCAGTCTGCCCAGACCTTTGAGGTGGCAAAACTGCACTGGGACGAGCAAAGCGGCGGCGAACACGCCAAAACACTTGGGCTGTACCGCCAGCTGTTGAAGCTGCGAAAGACCGACCCGGTGCTGCAAAACCGCGACCGCCAGAACCTCAGCGCCGGAAGCGTGGCGGGCGACTTGCTGTGGGTTCGCACCGTGACTGACGCCGGGGAGCGGGCGCTGCTGTGGAACCTCGGCGCGGCGGAACTGAAGCTGGACAGCCTGTCCCTGCCGTTTGAGTTGCCGGGGGATGTGGTGGCGTATAGCGAGTTTTTACCCTCCCCACCTGCCGGGGAAGGCCCTGCGGAGCAAGGGGAGGGGGGGCGTGTGACCACCTCCACCAGGAAGGATAAGCTGAAACCGGGCCACGCCGTTCTCCTCGGACGCGGCGCATGACCCTGACCCCTCCACAAGCCACAAGCCACGCGTCACAAGCCTTTTCCTGTTCCCCACTCCCTACTTCCTACTTACCTTCCTCCACCTACCGCCTTCAGCTCCACGCCGGATTCCCCTTCGCCGCCGCGCAGAAAATCCTGCCGTATCTGGCGCGGCTGGGCGTCACCGGCGTGTACCTCTCGCCCATCTGGGCCAGCAGCCCCAGCAGCACGCACGGCTACGACGTGACCGACCACACCCAGGTCAACCCCGAACTAGGCGGCCTCGGCGGGCTGCGGCGGTTCGCGGCGCGGGCGCACGAGCTGGGGCTGGGGCTGGTGGTGGACTTTGTGCCGAACCATATGGGCATTGCGGGCGGCCATAACCCGTACTGGGAGGATGTGCTGCAACACGGGCAGGCCAGCCGCTACGCCCACTTTTTTGACATTGCGTGGCAGCCGCTCAAGCGGGCGCTGGAAGGCAAGGTGCTGCTCCCCACGCTGGGCGACCAGTACGGGCGCGTGCTGGAGCGCGGCGAATTGCAGATCCACTGGACGGGCCAGCGGTTTGTGCTGGCGTACTGGGACAGAAATCTGCCCCTCTCGCCCCGCAGCGTGGCCCAGCTGCTGGCCGGGGCGCTAGACGACTTCCCCGCCCGCGCGGGCGACCTGCACCGCGCAGAACTTGCCAGCATCACCCGCAGCCTTCAGACCCTGCCGCGCAGCACCGAGGCTAGCCTTTCCGACGATGACTGCCTCGCCCGCGCCCAGGAGGTGGACGTGGCCTCGCGCCGCCTGGGGACGCTGCTGGAAACTTCCAAACCCGTGCGCGAGGCCGTGCGCCGCACCCTGGACGCTATCAACGCCGACCCTAAGCGTCTGGACGCGCTGGTGGCCGAGCAGAATTACCGTCTGGCGTACTGGAAAGTCGCCGCCGAGGAGATCAACTACCGCCGCTTTTTTGACATCAATGATCTCGCGGCGCTGCGGATGGAAGACCCCCGCGTATTTGAGTGGGCGCACTCGCTGCTGTTTGAACTGCTGCGCGGGGGCGTGGTGCAGGGCGTGCGCCTTGACCACACCGACGGGCTGTACGACCCGGCGGGGTATTTTGCGGCTTTACAGGCGGGGGCTGGGGAAGCGCTTGCCCCCCAGACGGTTTCGCTGGCAGCTGCCCTGAAAAGGGAGCCGGGAGAGTTGCTGTCTTCCTTCTCAGGCGAGAAGCCCGAAGCGCAGAGGGGTCTTTATGTGGTCGCCGAGAAAATCCTGGAACCCGGCGAGCAACTTCCGCCCGACTGGGCCGTTCACGGCACCACCGGCTACGACTTTCTGGCGCAGCTGGGCGGCGTCTTCGTGGACCAGGCCAACGAGGACGAACTGGGGGCTATCTACCGGCGTTTTACCGGTGACCGCGAGGCCTACCCGGCGCACCTGTACCGGAGCAAACTGCTAATTCAGCGCGTGTCGTTGCCCGGCGAGGTCAACGTGCTGGCCGAGCATCTGGAACAGCTGGCCGAAACGGGGCCGCACTCGCGGGATTTTACGCTTAGCACGCTGCGGGGGGCCTTGCGCGGGGTGATTGCCAGCTTTCCGGTCTACCGCAGTTACGTTCGCCCCGACGGTCAGCGCGAACCCAATGACGACGCCCGGATTGCCCAGGCCATACACGACGCCAGAGCGCACAACCGCACTGACGGCACACCGCTCGACCCGTCAGTATTTGAGTTCCTGCACGCTGTTCTGACGCTGAATGCCCCCGACGCGCCGACGCGGGCCGCCTACGCCGACTTTGCCCTCAAGTTTCAGCAGCTCACCGGGCCAGTCACCGCGAAAGGGGCCGAGGACACGGCGTTCTACCGCTACGCCCGCCTGCTCTCGCTGAACGAGGTGGGCAGTGACCCGGCGCATTTCGGCACACCGGTTAAGGTCTTTCACGCACTGGCACGCGAACGGGCCAAAAAGTGGCCCCACGCGATGCTGGCGGGCAGCACCCACGACACCAAACGCGGCGAGGACACCCGCGCCAGAATCAGCGTCCTCAGCGAGCTTCCGCAGGGCTGGGCCGCCTTCTTGAGCCAGTGGAACCGCCTGTTCAACGACCTGCAAACCCGCCTGGACGATACGCACGCGCCGACCCTGCTGGACGTGTATGTGCTGCTGCAAAACGTGCTGGGGGCCTATCCGCTGGGTGGTGACCTGACCGATTTCCCAGACCGAATGGCCGCCTATATGCAAAAGGCGGCGCGGGAAGCCAAGCTGCGAACCAGCTGGGCCACCCCCGACGAGGGCTACGAAGCCGCGCTGGAGCAGTTTACCCGGCAGCTGCTGACGCACCCGGAGTTTATGAGCAGCCTGGGCGAAGTTCACCGCCGCATCAGCCCGTATGGAGCGCAGAACGGCCTCAGCGCCGCGCTGGTGCGTCTGACCGCCCCCGGCGTGCCCGACACCTACCAGGGCTGCGAGGGCTGGAACCAGAGCCTCGTTGACCCCGATAACCGCCGCCCGGTAGATTACCCGGCGCACGGGCGCGTGCTGGCGCGACTGGAACGCGGTCACGACGTGGCCCTGACCCGCAAGTTGCTGGATAGTTACGAGGACGGAGCCGTCAAGACGCTGGTAACCTGGGCCGCCTTGCAAACCCGGCGGGCGCATCCGGAACTGTTCGCGGCGGGTGACTACCAGCCCATTGAGGCCGGAAAGTACCTGCTGGCCTTTGCCCGCACGCACGCAGGACAGACCGCCGTGACCGTCGCGCCCCGGCTGGCCCTTACGCTGACCAAAGAAAAACACCCCTGGGCGCTGGGCGAAAGCTGGGGCAATAGCACGCTAACGCTGCCCGCCGCCGGAACTTATACCAATGTTTTGACCGGTGAGACGTTGCGGGTACGCGCCGCGAAAGTGCCGCTGGCAAAAGTGCTGGAGGACTTTCCCTTGGCTCTGCTGGTGCGGGAGTAGGAGGTGCGCGGTATTGGGTGAGCAGTAGCTGTAATACGGACTGCCAATAGACCTCTTGCAAAAGTCGCGCATTAGATTTGCTCCTACGCGCCCCGCTCGGCAAAAGCGGGGACTTGGGGCGGCCCGACCCCCACTTTGCAACAGGCCGATTCTGCAAACTCTGTATAAACGGTGCGGCCTACACCCTTATACGGATTCCGATTGATTTGGTGCAGTTCCGAATCAATCCGAGCGGATGCGAGTAGGAACAACATACGGGTTTCGCGGTATGGAGCCGCAGGCAGTGTCTTCCCGACTGTGGCGGAATTTAGCGGAATCCGTATTACCCCTCATCCCTAAACCTTCGCTCAGGGCCGGATGAGGGCGCGATCAGACTTGCGGTGTGCATTTTTGGCGTAGCAGACGGCTTTTAGGCCAAATGGCCTACCCTCGGCTTCACTTGTCGGGACACCTGAAACTTGATATAGTCACACTCAAGTTTCCTGTTATTCCAGGCGACCCCGTTCCGCTCCGGCGGGCGAAAGGAGTCAAAATGTCAACCGAAAGCACTCCGCTTCCCAAGAATGTTCCCGTCTGCCCCGTGCGTGGCAGCGTTATTTATCCGACGATGGTGCAGCATATCGACGCCAGCCGCGCCATTTCCATCAATGCTATCGAGGCCGCCATGAGCGGCGAAAAAGTTATCCTGATCGTCTCGCAGCGCGACAAGGATGTTGACGATCCCAAGGGCGCTGACCTGTACGATGTCGGCACCGCCTGTAACGTGCTGCGCGTGCGAAAAAACCCTGACAGCACCGTGCAGATGCTTGTCTCGGCGGTGGCGCGTGTGAAGGCCAGCAACTACCAGCACGGTGACTATCTGAGTGCCGATATCGAGGTGCTGGAAGCCGCAAAGAACAATGAGGTCGAGGTTCAGGCCCTGACCCGTGAGCTGCGCGAGAAGTTCGACGCGATCGCGGCGGGCGGAAAGCTGAACGCTGAGGCCGTGCAAACCGTTAACGGCAAGGATGATGTGGGTGAGATGGCCGACCAGATCGCCTTCAACCTTGATTTCAAACTTGAAGATAAGCAGGCCCTGCTGGAAACCGTCAGCCTGACCCAGCGCCTGAGCAAGCTGCTGACGCTGCTGGACACCGAACAGGAAGTTCAGAGCCTGCAACAGAAGATTCGCACCCAGGTCAAGGAAGAGATCGACAAGAACCAGCGCGAGTATTACCTGCGCGAGCAGATGAAGGTCATTCAGAAGGAGCTGCACGGCGGCGACGACGACGAGGGTGACGAGGCCGAGCAGTTCCGCACCAAAATCGACGCGCTGGGGCTCAAGCCCGAGGTCAAAAAGGAAATTGACCGCGAAGTGAACCGACTGGCCCGGATGCACCCCGACGCCGCCGAGGCTTCGGTTATCCGCACTTACCTGACCTGGGTTACCGAACTGCCCTGGAACGAGCGTAGTGAGGATCGCCTGGACGTGGACGAAGCCGCGCAGGTCATGGACGATGACCACTACGGTCTGGATAAGGTCAAAGACCGCGTGCTGGAGTTTCTCGCCGTGCGCCGCCTGCGCAAGCAACGTGCCGAGCGCGGCGAACTGAGCGCCGACGAGGTCAATAAAGGCCCGATTCTGGTGTTTACCGGCCCTCCCGGCGTGGGTAAAACCTCTATCGCGCAGAGCATCGCCAAGTCGCTGGGGCGCAAGTATGTCCGCATTGCACTGGGCGGCGCACGCGACGAGAGCGATATCCGGGGCCACCGCCGCACCTACATCGGCGCGATGCCAGGCCGCCTGATTCAGGGCATCCGCACGGCAGGCACCAAGAATCCGGTCATTTTGCTGGACGAGGTAGACAAGCTTGGCAGCAGCTACCAGGGCGACCCCTCGGCGGCGCTGCTGGAAGTCCTTGACCCCGCGCAAAACCAGCACTTCACCGACCACTACATGGGCGTGCCGTTCGACCTCAGCGAAGTGATGTTTATCGCTACGGCGAACTACCCCGAGCAGATTCCGCCCGCGCTGATGGACCGCATGGAAGTCATCGAGTTCAACAGCTACATCGAGCAAGAAAAGCTGGAAATTGCCAAGCGTTACCTGCTGCCGCGCCAGCTTTTGCAAAACGGCCTGAAGTCCAACCAGATCGTGTTCAGCGACGCCGCGCTGGAAAAACTGATCTCGCACTACACCCGCGAGGCCGGGGTACGCAATCTGGAACGCGAAATCGGTACGGTGCTGCGTAAGGTGGCCCGCCAGATTGCCACTGGCAAGACCAAGAAGGCCCGTATCACTGATAAGGAGCTGGAAAAGTTCCTCGGTCAGCCGCGCCACATGCCTGAAACCGAGGGCAAGGAAGACATGGTAGGGGTGTCCACCGGCATGTTCTACACGCCCGTCGGCGGCGACATTCTGTTCGTGGAAACCAGCATCATGCCCGGTAAGGGTGGGTTAGTGCTGACCGGGCAACTGGGCGACGTGATGAAGGAATCGGCCCGCGCCGCCCTGACCTACGCCAAGAGCAACGCCGAGCGCTTTCACATCGACCGTGAAAAGCTCGACAACAGCGAAATTCACATTCACGTTCCCGCCGGAGCGATTCCCAAGGAAGGCCCCAGCGCGGGCGGCGCGATGGCGACCAGTCTGATTAGCGCCCTAACCGGCATTCCGGCCCGTCACGACGTCGCCATGACCGGCGAGATGACCCTGACCGGGCGTTACCTGCCCATCGGCGGCCTGAAGGAGAAGGTGTTGGGCGCACGCCGCGCCGGAATCAAGCACATTATTCTGCCCAAGGCCAACGAGCGCGACATTGAGGACATTCCGCTGCATCTGCGCACCTCGATGAGCTTCCACCCCGCCGAGACGCTCGATCAGGTGCTCGACGTATCGCTCGTCGGTGGCCTGAAGGCGCTGGAAGCCCCGCGTGACGGCAGCGTCGTGCCTCCGGCGACTCCGCCAAGTGGTGGCAGCAAGCGCAAGCCCGCCCGCCGCAGCGGAACAGGGGCCAGTGCGTAAGCTTTGGCACCCGGTCTCGGGGAACTGGGGTCAGGAGTAGGCGAAGCGGCGGGCCAAGAGGAGACCGACCGCGTAGACGCAAGTTATGCATGACCCGTTATGCATAACTTGGAAGAAGCCAAGGTAGAGGGATAACCAGCGTGCCGCCCACCTTAAGATGCTAGGTGGGTTTTTCATGACCCGACTCGGTATGCTGGGGGCAATGTCAGGCCCTCTTACCTTCTTGGCTGCCAGTCCTCATTTGCGAGGTGAGCTGTTCGAGAACGCCGTGATTCTGCTGCTGGAACACGACGAGCAGGGCGCTCTGGGGCTTATTATCAATCTCCAAACGCCGCAAACCGTTTCGGAGCTGATGGCCGATGCTCCGGGGCAATATGAGCAGGCCTGGTTGGGCGGCCCGGTCGATCCGACGCTGGGCTGGTGCCTTTATCAGCGCTCTGTCGGGTTTGAAGGCGAGGTCGAACTGGTAGCGGGGCTCTATATGAGCAGCAGTCTGGAAGTGTTGCGGGCAGTCATGGATAGCAAGCAGACTTACATGCTCGTGCTGGGCTACACCGGCTGGGGACAGGGGCAACTGGCCCAGGAAGCCCGTCAAGGCGTGTGGCTGTGGGTCGAGCAGGACACGCCTGATTTGCTCTGGCAGGTTGCCGCTGCCGAACGCTGGGATGAGGCCTTTCGGCGACTCGGCGTCAATCCCGGGACTATCATGCCGGGCGGCGCACAAGCCTGAGCTGGGGCAGGGGGGAGCCGGAGCAGGGGGGCTTGCACGAACGGGAAAAGGCGTGCTACTATCCCTCTCGCGCCGGAAACGGCCAGCCACAGTGCCTGGTTCTCTACTCCAGCACAGCGTATTCGGCAGTAGCTCAGTGGCAGAGCGTTCGACTGTTAATCGAATGGTCGTAGGTTCGACCCCTACCTGCCGAGCCATACATAAACTTCCCCGTCACTGGCGGGGATTTTTCGTTTTGGGCTTCTGGCGTCTGCGCGTCAGCTGTGATCGGGTGCCCCCAAAATGACCTGAAATCTCGCCAAAAAGAGCCAATATGTCCACTGGATGACGTGCTGTATGAGCGGCGCCCTTCGCATGCTGGTGTTCAGGGCCTGTTCCTCAGCCATACTGGTGAGCACCTGACCAAGAACGGCATCACCCTGCGGCTTGTGATACCAAACGCCATAATAATTGTCATTTGGTGATCGAAGGGTCTAAGGGCTAAAGAACTTCGTCTGGCTGCGCTATTTTGGCGCCTAAGCGTTCGGCACGCTTTTATGACACCATAGTTCTGAGGATTGGTATAAGTTCCCCCATTAACTGGGCATACAGGTTCACGAGATCATTCTCGCAATCCAGCTCTGGCGCGTGGCACAGGTCGAGTCTGATGAAAGGAAAACACGACCTGATTGAGACTGAGGTGCTCGCTTGTCCGGGCGTCTGGAGAGCTTGCGCCCGGCAGCCTGCTCGAGCTCCAGCTAGACCATGTTGTCAGCTTCAAGGGTGTGTTCCCCCCCCAACGCCTAGGCCAGAAGGCGGATGTTCCGGGGCTGACGAATGCCTTAGCCTTCCCCTTCCCGGAGGCCCTATGAAACGTCTTGAAGAGACCCGTCCGCCAGGCAGACCTGCGCTGCTTATCCACGCCGCCTTGACCAGAGTCGCAGTTGGTACCCCTCAGATCACCTCCGCACACCTGCTGGCTGCCCAGCTGCCCAATGTGGAAATCGTTCAGGTGGCTGCACTGTCTGAACTGGCCCTCTGTGAGCTGGTGATCACACTAGGTCCAGATATCCCGGTCGAGTTGGCAGTAATCGTGAGCACAATGAAGTACGCCGAGCGAGTGAGCCAGGTGATGTTCGGCGAGGGCGCCATGAAAACCCCAGAGACCTTTATCCACTGCGCCGTTGTGAAAGCCCAGTGGCGCGGCACGAGTGACTGGGATAGCCTGAAAATTCATAGGGAGGAATGGGACGAGCAGCCAGCGGAGACAGCATCAGCGGTCCTCAACTGAGTGACGCCGCCACGTCCGTAGCACACCCTGATCTCTCGCCGCCCGCTGCACTTGATTCGTTACACTTTTCCAGGCAGCTGGCGGTGCTTTTGGGTGTCTCACATACCACCGCGCGGCTTTTCAATTCACCCTTCAACTCAAGGAGACTTCTCATCTCCAAGAGAAACGTTCCCGCCCGTGAGCGCATCACTCCTGTTCAGTCCGGCGTCCCAGAGGTTCAGGAAAGGCAGCGGAATGTACCTACCCTCAGTACCTAACAAGTTGCTCTAGAATCCTTACAGGACGCTGTTTTCCGAATCCTGGCATCGTGCGATACGTTGGGTGCAAGCCCATTGTTGCTCGTCTCTAAGCCATGCAGCGCTTGATTGGCTTGAATCCAGAAAACATTGCGTGAAGTGAGCCTCTCGTCGTTGACGTTCTGGACGACCAGAAACCCAACCTGTCAGGTACTGAGCGACGGGGCGCAACCCTTGCGACATCTTGGACGACCAGTCCCCGGTCTACGATCTGGACGAGTTAGGCTTGCCCGCTTGATCTGGATGACCTGCCCCTTTAGTCTCGGTTCAAACACCCTCTCAGACGGACTGCGCTCAATTCCGCCCGCCGTTTGGTCCAAGACAGCGGGCAGGCTTGCTGAGGCCCCCGGCGTAACCAACCGGAGACTTCTTCTTATACTGGTTTCAGCGGGTCTTGTATTTATCCAGCTGACGCCAGGGCAGGTCGAAATCGGCGTGAACGGTCTGGCCTTCCAGGCTGGTCGGCGTCCACACTTGGCGGTCACTGGTCGGAGCCTGAGCATTCAGGTCGACGGATTGGCCGTTGGTGGTCCAGGTAATCTTGTTCCAGCCATGCACGAGGCTTAGGCTCCGGTTGTTGAAGGTTCCAGCCAGGCAAGAGCCGTTGACCGTTGTGGTCGCCGTTTTGTTGGCAAACCACCAGTAGGTATAGGTTTTGGCACCGTTGAGGTAGCTGATGGCTTTTAGCTCCTGGTTGGTATTGGTCTGTAAACTGTTCAGCAGCATCACTTTGACGTCCGTGGCGGGCGTCAGCGTACAGCCCGTAAACACGTCACTGAGCGCGATCAGATCACTGTTATATTTGCCCTCGACTACACTGGCAGGTGGCAGGGCCAGACTAAACTGCTGCTGCGCGTTCACGGTCGCCACGAATTCCGGTCCCTCGACGATCTGGGCCATAGGGCGCACAGTGGTGGCCGTAGTGCCCTGCAACTGGCCGTAGAGACTTCCAGTCTGTTCAGCTGGCTGGGGCGGTGTCTTGCTTGAGCCGCCGCCCCCACAGGCCGTCAGGAAGAGGGCCATGGTGGTTGCAACAAGTCCTGTACGGGCTAGGTTCTGATTGTTCATAGCTCTAGTGTGCCGCCTGAAGCTAGAGAGCAGTTTCCGGTGAGCTTCAGGCCATCGCCGCTTTTTTCTCATTTCCGATCATATGGCTGACAGCTGCGGTCAGTTGGGGCGATGATCCGGGTCCAGGGCCATACTCGGGGCTGTGGCTAATGCCTGCACCGCCAGGTTCAGCAGGGTATCTTCGCCACGGGTCAGGCGGCGAAGATCGTCCTCGTTCTGTGTGCGGCGCTGGTCTGGGATGATCCGAACCGGGTAGGGAGTGCCGTCCGGTTTAGCGTAATTGGTGATGGTCAGTTGCAGGGCCGCATTGTCCGGAAGCGCGAAGATGCGTGTGGCGGTGTTCCCGACGCCCGCCGTGTCTTCACCGATGATCGGGCCGCGCCTGGCGTACTGCACTTCGTAAGCAAAAAACTCGCTGCACGACGCACTGGCCTGATCGACCAGCACCGCCAGCGGCCCGGTCCAGAGCCTGGGGTTACGCACGCTGCCCACGGCCTGCCCATCTTCGAGGCGCAGACCACGGCTGACACGCGTGCGGACATTCCCATCGCTGGTCCGGGAAATGCGGGTAAAGTCCGGTACGAAGGCGCTCACGGCGCGGTCACATTCGCTCAGACTGCCGCCGGTATCGCCCCGCAGGTCCACGATCATGCCGCTGGCGTGCCTGGCCTGGGCCTGACCGACCAGGTCATGCACTCGCTGCGCCACGCCCCCCCCCGAGAGGAAAGTCGGAATCCGCAGCACTGCGATGTCCTGATGGGGCCCGGTATAGCTCAGTCGGGGCAGGTCACGCGTACTGCTTTCAAGAGGCGTGATGGTCAGTTGGAGCCGCTGATCCCCCCGGTTCAACCCCAGTTGGATGGTTTTTCCGGCCAGCCGCGCCGCGTGCAGGTTGTCGTATGTGTACGGTTTGCCGTCTATGGTCTGCAACACGTCGCCGCGCCTCAGTCCGGCTTTCTGGGCCGCACTCTCGGGCACGACTTCCAGAATGACCCGGTTTTGTCCGTCCAGCTCGGCCAATTTGACCCCAAACTGTCTGCGCTCACCGCCTGTGGCAGTAGTCAAAAAATCCTCAAAGTCCTCGGGCGTCTGGAAGTAGCTGTGCTCGTCTCCCAGCGCCGTGATTTCGGCGGCGATCACCGGGTAGGCTGTGGTGACCGGGCAGCTCTGGGCGACATTCATACACACTGTATTCAGGCGAGTTTGATATTCCCGCGCCAGTTTGAAGCGGTCGACCTGACTGAGACCGCCGTAATTCTGTTCGACCAGTTCATTGACCTGATCGAACAACTGCTGTGCCGGAGCAATGGGGTCTATCGCCGCCGGAGTGGTGTTTGCCGCCGAGGTCATCCACACGCCTGTGCTGGGCGCTAAAGAGGCCGGGGGAGCCGCCAGCACCGAGGTCGTCAACAGGACGCTTAGCCAGCCGAGAGGCGACTTGACGATCAGCGACCTGTGGGGTTTCATGGTGCTCCCTATTTTGACTTGTGCAGATGGGAACTGGATGGGGCCGGAATGTCAGCTGCACCACGATATAGACCGGAGCAGCCCAGGCAACGAAAAACCCCCGCCGAAGCAGGGGCTTTTGGTAGAACCCGGTTTAGACGAGTTCGATCAGGGCCATGGTCACGCCGTCACCACGGCGGGTACCGATACGCAGAATGCGGGTGTAACCACCGGGGCGCTCAGCGTACTTGGGGGCCACTTCGTCCATGACTTTACGAACGACGGCGAGGTCGTTGATGTCCTGGGCGATCAGGCGGCGGGCGTGCAGATCGCCACCCTTGGCGGTGGTGATCAGTTTCTCAACAAAAGGGCGCAGCTCTTTGGCCTTGGTGAGGGTCGTTTGAATCCGGCCTTCACGCAGCAGGGCCGTCGCCTGGGCACGGGCCAGGGCGGTGCGGCTGCTGCTGTTGCGGTTGAGCTTGCGTCCGGCTTTACCGTGGCGCATGGTGTATCTCCTTGAAGTCTAAGATGGGGGTTCCCTTTTTACCATCCCCCCTTGCGGGAGAGGGTAGGCGCAACGCGCCGGGGAGGGGGTTAATCGCGCAGGGCGAGGCCGAACTGGGCGAGTTGCTGTTTGATTTCGTCGAGGCTGCGTTCACCGATGCCGGGCACTTTCTTCAGGTCGCGGTCACTCAGGGCGCACAGGGCGTCCACCGAGTCGATGCCTTCTTCCTTCAGCGAGTGCAGCACGCGGGTGGTCAGCCCCAGACCTTCAAGAGTCACGCGGGGCGACTCCAGATCAGTCGGGAAAGGCTGCGGGGTAGTGCTCAGCTCGGGCTGACGCGGCAGGTCGTAGGGGTTGGGATTCACGCTTGGGCTGCTCTGGCCGTAGTTGCTCAGAGCGCTAGGCGTGTAGATCGCCTGGGGCGCATCCGCGACGACTGGCGGCAGGGTTTCGACGTTGCCGAACACGTTCAGTTCGCTGCGCAGAATTTCCACAGCCTTGTCGAGGGCTTCCTGGGGTCCGGCGCTGCCGTCGGTCCAGATTCGCAGAATCAGGCGATCCAAATCGGTCTGCTGTCCCACACGGGTATTTTCCACATGGTAGGCCACACGGCGCACCGGGCTGAACGCAGCGTCAACAGGAATGCTGTTGATACGGTCCTTGGTGGCGTGCTTGTCTGCCGAGACGTAGCCTTCGCCTTCCTCGATCCGGACTTCCATCACCAGTTTGCCGTCTTCGGCTAGGGTGGCGATCACCAGATCGGGGTTAACGATTTCGGCGTCTGAAGGCACTTCAAAGGCGCTGGCCTTCACTTCCCCTTCGCCCGTTGCGCGTAGGGTCAGCGTCTTGGGGCCGGGGGCGTGAAATTTAACGACCAGTTCCTTGAGGTTCAGGATCAGCCGAATGACATCTTCCTTGACGCCGGGGATCGTCGAAAACTCGTGCAGGACATCCTCGATGTACACGCTCGTGACGGCAGTGCCGGGGATCGAGGACATCAGGATGCGCCGAATGGGGTTCCCGATGGTGACGCCGTAACCTCGCGTGAGGGGTTCGAGGACGAATTCGCCGTAGTTGCCGTCCACGCGGGCTTTGAGTTGAGGGCGCTTTTGATCCACTGGGGCCTCCGATTTAGCGCGAGTAATACTCGATGATGAAGTTCTCGTTGATGGGCAGGGCGAGGTCTTCGCGGGCGGGCAGGCGGGCAAAGGTGCCCTTGAAGTTGTCATGATCCATCTCGACCCAGGGCGACACACGGCGGCGCTTTTGCGCGTCCATGTTTTCCTGAACGAAGCCCATGCTGCGGCTGCCTTCAGCCACCGCAATCTCGTCACCGATCTTGACGCGGTAGCTGGGAACGTCAACTTTCTTGCCGTTCACGAAAATATGACCGTGTCCGACAAACTGACGGGCCTGGCGGCGGGTGCTGGCAAAGCCCATGCGGAAGACGACGTTGTCGAGGCGGCGTTCCAGCAGTTGCAGAAACACAGTGCCGGTGACGCCGGGAACGCTGGCGGCTTCTTCGAAAAGGTTGCGGAACTGTTTTTCACCCATGCCGTAGAGGCGGGCGAGCTTCTGTTTTTCACGCAGACGTACCGAGTAATCGCTCGGGCGGCCCTTGCGGCGCTGGCCGTGCTGACCAGGGCCGTAGGGACGCTTATCGAGGTACTTCTGGACTTTCTCAGTCTCCGCGAGGTTAATCCCTTCGCGGCGGCTTTGTTTGGTAATGGAACCACGGAAACGACCCATTTAAATTCTCCTTACAGCGACCAGACTCTCTTTCTGGCCGGGTCTGCGGCCCTCTGTTGCCCAGCTTCTCGCCTGTGGTGAGGCTTCAGTAACCGGTTTGACCCGGTCACAGCGAAACTGGGGCAGGTGGGCACGCGCAGTCCGCTTAGGCGCGGAACTTTTTCTTGGGGCGGCAGCCGTTGTGAGGCACGGGGCTGTCGTCCATGATGCTGCGAACTTCGATACCCGAAGCCTGGATGGCACGGATGGCCTGTTCACGGCCCGAGCCGCTGCCACGCACGATCACGTCGACAGCGTTCATGCCGAACGAGGTCTGGGCCTTTTTCACGGCGTCGGCGGCAGCCAGCTGGGCTGCGTAGGGCGTACCCTTCTTGCTGCCTTTGTAGCCGATGGTGCCGCCACTTGACCACGCCACGGAGTTGCCGTCCATGTCGGTGATGGTGACGATGGTGTTGTTGTAGCTCGCATGCACGTAAGCGCGGCCCGAGCTGATATTGCGCCGGGCGCGACGTGGAGCTTTGCCTTTGGTTGCTTTCGCCATGGCTTACTTCCTCGCTGCCTTTTTCTTCCCGGCAACGGTCTTTTTCGGACCTTTGCGGGTGCGGGCGTTCGTCTTGGTGCGCTGGCCGCGCACGGGAAGGCCACGGCGGTGGCGGATTCCACGGTACGCGCCGATGTCCATCAGACGCTTGATGTTCTGGCCGATTTCGCTGCGGAGGTCACCCTCGACCTTGAAGGTTTTTTCAATAACTTCACGCAAGGTGCTCTGCTCGGCTTCAGTCAGGTTCTTGACGCGGGTATCGGGGTTGATGCCGGTCGTCGCCAGAACTTCCTTGGCACGGGTCGGGCCAATACCGAAGATATAGGTCAGCGCAATCTCGATGCGCTTTTCGCGGGGAAGGTCAACGCCTGCTACGCGGGCCATACTTAACCCTGCCTCTGCTTGTGCTTAACGTTGGTGCAAATGACCAGCACGCGCCCATGGCGGCGGATCACTTTGCAGTTGTCGCACATCTTTTTGACACTGCTACGAACTTTCATACTTCCTCCTCGCGCCGCCGCACCAATCATGGTGCCCCACTCGCGTGTTCAGTGGCAGCGCTCGACCCTCTGTTCACCATCAGTGGCAGGGAATCTGATGGTCACTGCTCTGGCCGTGTGTTACTTGCGGTAGACGATGCGCCCCCGACTGGTGTCGTAGGGGCTGATTTCCAGAACCACACGGTCACCAGGCAGAATACGGATATAGTGAATCCGCATTTTTCCGCTGATATAGGCCAGAATATCGTGTCCCGTATCCAGCTTTACGCGAAAGGTCGTATTGGGTAATGCTTCTTCTACGACACCCTCAGCACGTACGGTATCTTCATCCTTTTTGGGCTTTTTTTCCCGCTGTTCCGGCATCTTTCGTCTTGCCACGCAACCTCCAGGCCATTACAGGCCAAACATAAGGTTACTACACTTCTGCCGCTACCGACAAGCACCCCCCCAGCTCTACCCATCAGACAAGGCGTTATGTCCGAAATAGCAGGACGATCTGAGGACCTGTTCGACTCAGGAGGTGGTTCAACTTGCGCCGCCCCGCGTCACGATGCCCTGCTGACCGGCCCAGGCCGCCACGTCCTGCCCGCTGATCGCCGTGGCCATGAGGCCAGGAAACTGATCGGGCGTGCAGGCAAAAGCTGGAATGTGCATGGTGGCAAGGGCCTGCGCGACCCGGTGGTCGAAACTGGGTGCGCCGTCGTCGGAGAGGGCCAGCAGCGCAATGACATTGACCCCGGCGTCTTTGAGGGTGCGGGCGCGGGCCAGCATCTCGCGCTCGTTGCCCCCCTCGTACAGGTCGGAAATGAGCACTAGGATGGTCTGCTCGGGCCGGTCGATGATGCCCTGACAGTACGCTAGGGCGCGGTTGATGTCGGTGCCGCCGCCCAGCTGGATGCCGTAGAGCACGTCTACCGGGTCGCCGAGCTGTTCGGAAAGGTCCACGACCTCGGTGTCGAACACCACCACTCTGGTTTCCACAGCTGGGAGGCTCGCCAGCACGGCGCCGAAGACCCCCGCATAGATGACGCTGCTGGCCATGCTGCCGGACTGATCCAGGCACAGCACGATGTTGCGTAGGCTGCGGCGTTTGCGCCCGTACCCTACCAGTTGTTCGGGAATCACGGTGCGCTTGTCGGGCAGATAATTTTTCAGGTTCTTGCGGATGGTGGCGTTCCAGTCGATCTCGTTACCTTTGGGGCGGAAATTGCGCTGGGCGCGGTTCAGGCTTCCGGCAACGGCGGCGCGGGTCGGCTCTTCCAAACGGCGGGTCAGGTCGTCCACCACCTTGCGGACCACGGCGCGGGCGGCGTCTTTGGCCCGCGCAGGCATCACGCCCTTCAGCGACAGAAGCGTACCGACCAGCTGCACGTTCGCCTCGACTTGCTCCAGCATTTCCGGTTCAAAAAGTAGCTGCGCCAGATTCAGGCGCTCGATGGCGTCTTGCTGCATGACCTGCACCACGCCTACCGGAAAAAACTCGCGTATATCGGCCAACCAGCGGGCCACACTGGGAGCGCTGGCCCCCAGACCGCCGCGCCGCGTGCCCCCATCAGGAGCGCCGTACAGCCCCGCCAGAGCGGCGTCTATACGTTGATCCTGTACCGAGAGGGGATAACCTTCGCTTCCGGCTTCAGCATGGTCGGCCTCGCTGCCCAGCACCAGCCGCCAGCGGCGAAGTCGTTCGGAAGTGGGATGGCCGGAAGGAGAATGCATAGTTATCTTGCCTCCTAATACAAACTGCCGATTGAATCAGGTTTTTCTATAACAAAAAATACCACAAATTACGCCAATAACAAAACTACCCCAGCCGACTCCACTCACTCACCTGTGCCAGTGCGGCGGCGGCGGCGGCTATCTCGGCCTGGGTGGTCGCCGCCCCGAAGCTGAAGCGCAGGCTGGCGCGGGCATCGGATTCGCTTAGGCCTAGAGCAGTTAATACGTGGCTGGGCTGCATGGTCCCGGCGGCGCAGGCACTGCCCGTACTGGCCGAAATCCCCAGCATGTCGAGGTTCATCAGCAGTGCCTCACCGTCTGCGCCAGGAATGGTCACGTTGACAATTCGGGGACTCCCCCCTCCAGGCTGATTAAAGCGCAGCCCTGGAATATCAGCGATGAGCTGGCAGAACTGCCTGTTGAGCGTGCTGAGGTGTGTAAAAGTGGCTTCCCGGCGGGCCTCGGCCTGGGCCAGGGCTAGACCTGCGGCGTAGACCCCCGCCGTGTTTTGGGTGCCGGGGCGCCGCCCACCCTCCTGGCCGCCACCCAGCGTCACCGGGAGCAACTCGGTGCCGCGCCTGACATACAGGACCCCCACGCCGCGTGGCCCGCCCCATTTGTGGGCGCTGAAGGTCGCGAAGGTAACGCCCCAGGCCCCCAGGGCAACTGGCAAAACGCCGGGAGCCTGTACCGCGTCGGTGTGGTAGGGAACGCCGCGTGCAGCGGCGACCTGTGCCAGCGCGGGCGTATCTTGCACCGTGCCGATTTCGTTGTTGGCATGGTGGATGGAAACCAGCGCCGTATCGTCGCGCAGCGCCCCGGCCAGTTGTTCGGGCGAGTAACCGCCCCGCTGATCGGGACTGAGGAAAGTCACCTGCCAGCCCTGCGTTGCCAGCCACTGGGCCGGAGCGAGCACTGCCGAATGTTCGGTGAGGGTGGTCACGAGGTGTCCGGGACGTCCGTGGTGCGCTTCCCAGGCGCGGGCTACAGCCAGCAGGACGTGGTTGTTTCCCTCGGTGCCGCCGCTGTTCATGGTCAGGGTACGCGGGTCGGTGCCCAGGGCCAGCGCGAGGCGGGCGCGGCCTTCTTCCAGCTTTTCACGGGCCGCCTGCCCCGCTCCGTGCACACTGGCCGGATTGCCGGGCAGCGCCGCCGCCTGGGCATAGGCCGTGAGTGCCTCCGGCGTCATCGGATGACTGGCGGCGTAATCGAGGTAAATCATATGGACGCTCCCCGTTTTACTGCGGATTGACGCGGGCGTATTCGGCCCCGTTGGCCCGGATAATGAACACGGCATTGCCACGCACGTTAGTCGGAGCAGAGGCCTGGAACCCGGCCAGCCTGGCCGAATCGGTCTCGGGCAGCACCTCCCGCTCGCCGTCGGCGTCCTGCACAACCACCGTGTAGTTTCCGCTAGGCAGATCGGCGGGGAAAACGTAGGAGAACGTGACCGTACGCGCCTCGTTGGTGGTTTCTGTAGGGGGCGCGGCGCCGGTGGCGTCGGGGCGAGTCGCGTCGGGCGTCGGCGCTGCGGCGGTGCTCTGGTCAGTGGCAGCGGTCTGATCCGTGACAGTGGCCTGATCCGTGGCAGGCGAAGTTTGCCCAGTGGAGGGGGCCGGTTCGATGGGCGGTGGCGGCGGCACGTAAGGCGGTGGAACAGGGAGGCTACCTGCCGGGGTGCTAGGCGGAGTGTACTTGGCGGTGGCGATCACCAGTTGAACCGGGCTGCCCACCGTGACACGTACGAACGGCGCGGGACTCTGGCGTAAAACAGTATTTTCCGGGCGGTCACTGGGTTCCTTGATCACGTCGGTGAGTACCAGGCCCGCCGCACGCACATGCTCACGCGCCTGGTCGTAGGTCAGTCCTTCAAGCAGAGCGATCCAGGTTCCCTTGCCCTTGATCCCGGTACTGACAAGCACCTGAATCGGCAGGCCGCGCTGCGTGGTCGCCCCCGGCACAGGCACCTGTGCGATGATGCGGCCTTCCGGCGTGTTAGTAAGGGTTCCGTCGACCTTAGAAATCTTGCCCAGCTTTAGCACATTGTCTTTCAGGGGGGACTTAGCCTGTTCCAGTGTCATGTCCTCGATCTTGGGCACGGTCAGCGGCTCGGGCTTATTGACCGTCAACGTAATGAGGCGGCCTACCGGCAGCTGCGTGCCTGCGGGCGGTTCCTGGCGAATGACTGAACCGACATTGACCGCGCTGCTGTCGCCGTAATTATATTCGACCCGGTAGCCGGCCTTGACCAAAATCTGCGCAGCCTCACGGGCGGGGCGTCCGGTGACGGCCTTAATCTGAGTGACTGGTGGGTTGAGATAGATCTGGGCGGCCTGCGCCCCGAATCGGCCCGCTCCGGCCAGAAAAAGCAGCCCAGGAACAAAGCTAAGCCACGCGAGGCGGTCAAGCGGCCTGCGCGGCGCTTTGATCTTTCCCCCACTTAGGGCGCTGAGGGCCGCACTGTTGAGTACCGCGATCTGCTCGGGTGTGCGGCTTGTTCTAAGAGGCCGCAGGTAAGTCACTTGGGGCAGCTGACCGTTCATAACGATGTCGGCGTCCGACAGGGCAAAGCCGCTGGCGGCCAGGGCAGTGGTCAGGTTCTGCACGGCCTGAACCTCTTCTTGCGACTTGACCCGCTTGGCCGACTGGGTCAGGTAGTCCTGAAACGGTTGACCGCTCACGTCCTGCCACACGGCGTAATACGCGCCGGGACGGGCGACGACATCGGTCAGGCCCGCCGGAGCAATGGCCCGGATGGCGGTGCGGTAGGCGTGGAACTGCTGGCGATCCGCCGGAGTGGTGACATCGAACCACGCCACGCGGCGGATAACGCCCTCGGCAGCCTTGACCTCGTACATGTGGAGGTTGCCCTCCTGAGAAAGTTCGCGCAGCACCTCATATTTCCCGTCAATCACCTGTGGCGTGGCGGGAGCAGAGGTTGAGGTTGAGGAGTCCGGCACGGTCATGCGCCAGACAGCATAGCGCGGCAACTTGTGAGAGGGGTTATGGGGAGGGGCGCAGCTTGACCCCTGAGCCGACCCATCCCTTTAGCCAGCGATACTAGCGACGGCGCTGAACGTAACGGCGATAATCACGGCGCTAAAGCCGTAGGACAGCAGGGCGTGCCCCAGCAGCAGGCGGCGCATCCTGTGGGTGTCGAGCAGCATGTCGGACGCCTGAAAAGTCATGCCAATCGTAAAAGACAGGTAGGCGAAGTCAACGATATTCAGTTCTCTAAGCGGTTCGGCGCGGCCATGCTGCGTGAACTGCACGCCCGCGTTATCGGTGTAGTAGCGCCGGGCGTAGTGCAGGGTGTATTCGGCCTGAATAAGCAGCCAGGACAGCGTAACGGTAAGAACCGCCAGTCCCGTGAGCAGGTAGGCAAGCGTGCCTTTGGCCTGGGAAGCCGCGTGTAGCGTGAACAGCACGCCGACCAGACTGACCAGGGCCGACAGGATCGTCAGGCTGGCGGCCACCACGCGGGTTTCGTCCTCACGGGTGGCCAGCTGGCGCGTCTGCTCCGGGGAATAGTCTAGGAACCGGGCCAGCCGGATGAGGTTAACCAGACAAAAGCCCGCCCAGCCCAGCAGGATGCGCGCCTCGGCAGGCCAGTTGTGCGGAACCAGCAAAGTGGTCAGCAGACCAGCACCTATACCGGTAGCGAGGCGGTGGGCGGCGCGCGGCGGCATAGGCGACATGCGCCGCAGCATAAGCCAGATGAAAAAGTGCTGCGTGAAACGGTGCCTGTGGTTACAGAGTAGTGCGGAGTGCGGTTCAGTCGCCTAGACAGTGCTCCGGAACCTTTACGCTGGCCCAGAGCTTCGGCCAATGTGGATAGTTCAGAGTCAATCCGAGCGGCTACGAGAAGGAAAAATACGGATTCCGCAGTATGGCGGTACAGGAGGTGTCGTCCCAGCTGTACCAGAATTTAGCGGAATCCGTATTTTCCTGGCGATGTTGCCTTGACCCGGCCTTTACTCGCTGCTGCTCGGAGCGCCGGGCGTGCGGCGGCCCCGGCGACGGCGGCGGCGTTTGGCTTCTTCCGACTGAGCCGTCTGGGCGGCGCTGGGCGAGGCAAGATTGTGCTGAGGCTGAACCAGACCTTGCGGGGCCAGAGTGTGCTCGGTCAGGCTTTGCTGGGCTGACAGGCTGGCCGAAGCCGCTGCCGGGGCTGCTTCTTGCCGGGCAGCGCGGCCATTGGGGTTTTGCACGGCGGGGCGGTCACTGCCGCCACGAGTCTGGCTGCGGGCAGTGCCTGAAATCTGGCCACCGCGTTCGCTGCGTTCCTGGCGGTTGTAGCCGCGCTCACGCCCGCCACGGGCCTGGCTGGGGCCTTCTTCTGGGGGCATGTTGTCCAGCGACCAATCTCCAAAATACATGCGCTGCACGGTAATGTTTACCGGGCGCAGGTGCTCGTTGCGGGGGCGCTCAAGGGTAATCACCCGGCGGGAGCCGCCCGCGCTGCGCCCGCGCTGACTTTCAGTGCGTTGGCCGTTCATGCTGACTCCGCCGAAGGTGCGCTCCTCACGGCGTCCTCCCTGTGTCCGCCCTGCCTGGGGACGCTGGCCCTGACGGTAGCTGCCGCCTTCGCGTGGTGGGCGCGGGAGTCCGGTCTCGGTGGCGGCGTCCTCGTCCAGGGTGAACTTCTTGGGGGCGCTGACAGGCACGGCGGCCAGCTTTTCGCGGTGTTCGGCTTCGCGGTCCTCGCGGCGACGGGCACGGGGTTTGACGGGTGAATCCATGACGTTCTCCTGCGGCGCATTAATATCGCCGGGTCTGTAATCGGGGCTGGTGGGGTCGGCCTTGACCAGATCGATCTGGCGGGCCATGGGTTTGACTTCCTGAATGGTGACGTTGACCGGATCCCCGAGACGGAAACTCTGCCCGGTGCGGCGGCCCTTGAGCATCTGGGCGTCCTCGATGTAGGCGTAGTAGTCGTCGTCGAGGTAACTGATGTGTAGCTTGCCTTCCACGCCGTTTTCCAGCGATACGTACAGACCGCTGGCCGTTACGCCCGACACGGTGCCGGGGAAGGACTCGCCCTTGTGCTCCTGCGCCCACTTGCACTGGTAGTACTTGGTCAGGTCGCGCTCGGCTTCGGCGGCCTTGCGCTCGGCGTCGCTGGTGTGCTCGCCCATGCCCGGCAGCCTGGCCTGAAACGCGGCAACCTCACGGCTTCCGGCCCGCAGTTCGCCCAGCAGCACGCGCTTAAGCGTTCGGTGAACCACCAGATCGGGGTAGCGGCGAATCGGGCTGGTAAAGTGCAAGTACTCGTCAAACGCCAGCCCGAAGTGGCCCACATTCTCGCCCGCATACTTGGCCTGCTGCATCGAGCGCAGCAGCAGCGTATTGACCACGCTTTCGCGCGGGGTGCCGCGCACGGCTTTCAAGACCGCCTGATACGCCTGTGGGGTTGGCTGGCCGCCGGGGAAGGCCTGCCCGAGCCGCCCGATAGCCGCGCTCACGTCCTGAAAGCGTTGCAGCGTGGGTTCCTCGTGGATACGGAACAGGGTCGGAATCTCGCGTTCAATCAGGTAATGGGCGACCACCTTGTTGGCGAGCAGCATCAGGTCCTCGATCATCCCCCGCGCCGTTTCCTCGCGGATGGGAATAAGTTCCATGCGCCCGTCGGGGCCGACATCCACCTTAACCTCGCGCAGCTTGAAGTCCAGCGAGCCTTCACGCAGGCGCTTCTGGCGCAGTTTGGTCGTGATTTTAAGCAGCAGGTGCAGGTCACCCTCGAGTTGCCGGGCGTGATCAGGCAGCGTGGCGGTGGCTTCGCTGTACGCCTGCACCTCGTCATAGGTAAGCCGCGCCTTGGAATTGATCACGCTAGGCGCGAGTTGCACTTTAAGAATCTCGCCCTCGGCAGAGAGTTCGACCAGCGCGGTCATGGTCAGGCGGTCTTCGTTGGGAACCAGGCTGCACACCCCGTTGCTGAGGTGCTCGGGCAGCATGGGCAGCACCCGGCCCGGCAGGTACACGCTGGTGGCGCGGGCATACGCCTCGGTGTCTAGCGGCGTGCCTTCACGCACGTAATGGCTCACGTCGGCGATGTGCACGCCCACCACGAAGTTGCCCTCGGGCGTGGGCTGGATATGAATGGCGTCGTCGAAATCCTTGGCATCGCGCCCGTCGACAGTGAAGATGTTAAACGAGCGCAGGTCAAGCCGGTCTTTCAGGGCTTCGGCGGGAATCTGGGCCGGAATCGCGTTCGCCTGTTCGACCACTTCCTCAGGGAAATCGCCGCGCAGCCCAAACTTGACAATGACGGCTTCCGTTTCGGTTACCGGGTCGTCCTCGGTGCCCAGCACGCGCACGACCTGCCCGAACACCTCGTCCTCGCCGGTGATCTCGGGCCAGTACAGCTCGGACACGACGCGTGCCCCGGCTTCCAAGTCTTCTAGACCTTCGGGCAGCATCAGGATGCGGTGACGGGCGCGGTGATCGTCAGGTTTCAAAATGGGGTGGCCGTGACTGAACTCCAGGGTGCCGACCAGTTGCTTGTAGGCCCGCTGCACGAAGCGCACCACGCTGGCGCGGGGGTTTCCGTCGCCTTTTTGCCCACGCCGCGAGCCGCCGCGCCCGCTGTCGTTACGGCTGTCGCCCCGGCCTTCTATGCGCACCAGGACGATGTCGCCGTTCCAGGCTTCCATCGTTTTGCCCTCGGGGACGTAGTAGTCCTCGCCGCCCGAGTCGGGAATCACGAAGCCGAAGCCCGCTGCCGACGCCTGGAAGCGCCCGCGCACCAGACTCATGGCCTCGGGCAGCCCGTACATTTTTTTGCGGGTACGGATCACCTGACCGCTTTCAGCCAGTTCTTCGAGCAGGTCGGTCAGGTTGCGCCAGCCGCCGATGCGCTCGAGTGCCTGGCGCGTAAAGGTCTTTTCGAGGTCGCGGACATGAATCGGGCGGCCAATTTTACGCAGCTGGGTCAGCACCAGCGACTGTTCGGGCTGCACCTGCTCCAACGCCACCTGTTCCTGCACCTCGGCGTCGTCGGCCAGGTCGTTGTGCGGCCCCGGCTGTGCTTCTTGCGGTGACTCCGGCTCTGGTGCTGACGCTGACTCAAGTGCGCCTTCCGGCGTCTGCACAGCGCTTGCTGCGGCCTCGCTGCTCTCTGGTGCCTGCACCTGCGCGGCGGCCCCCTTGCGGCCCCGGCGAGTGGCCTTGGCGGGCGGCACGGCCTGCTCGGACGTGGTGAGGTCTAGCGCAGGCTCACTGGTTTCGTGCGTTACGGCGGCTGGAGCCAGGGCCGCTGGAGCTGGCTCTGCACTCTGGGCGGCTGGGACTTCGACAGGTGCAGGCTCAACGGTTACAGGCTCAAGAGTTACAGGCTCAGCGGTTACAGGCCCGACAGGTACAGCTTCGACGCCATCGAGAACCTCGGCCAGCGCCGTTTCCGGGGCCCCTCTAGGCTTGCGCCCACGCTGTTTTTTGGGCCGTTCCAGGAGTACGGGTTCGGCGGCAGCGGCCCCGGCCACCGGCACCGGCTCGGCCAGCTGCTCCGCAAGGGGCTCAGTCAGGGCCTGCTTCGGCTTGCGGCCTCGGCGGGCCGGGGGCTGGGCGGCAGAGGTAGAGGCAGAGCTGTCCGCAGCCGGAGCGTCTTGCTCTGCTGGCAGCGTTGCAACTTTTTCCCTCACCGTGCGGGGCAGACGTCCGCGTCGGGGCTTGGCCGCCTCTTCGACTGTTTCTGGCAAAAGTGCTGGAACAGCGGAAACTGGTTCACTGGGCGCTATCGCCTGCGCCACTCTGGTGCTGCGCGGCTTGCGCTCAAGGGGAGCCGCCCCAGGTTCTGGTGTTGCTGTTCCTACAGCAGCGGGTTCAACGGCGCTGGATTTAATCGAACCGGGTTCAGGTGGGCGGCTTTTAGAGGTGGTGCCCTTAGCCGTAGCGCCCGTCTCTTTTGCCCGGCTGGTGCGCGACTTGCCAGCTCCTGGGGCTGGTAATTCTGACAGGGACGGCTCCGGCTGGGACGGTTCTGAACGGGAGGAGGCCAGGGCTTTTTTCGGGCTACGGCTGCTGCCCTTCGGAGGTTTGGCCGCACTGGAGGCGGCGGAAGGCTCAGCGCTGGACTGAGCGGTTTTCTTCGTTTTCTTCACGGTTTCGGCTTCGGTGCTGGTCGCACTGACCGCCTCAGCCATTTTCTTCATTTTTGGCATTTACGCACCCAGTCGGGCCGATTCACGCCCATGAGCACTTGTAGTCTTGCGTGTGGTGCGGCTAGTACGTGGCCCACTTGGCCCTGGCGTACCGCGTGCATTCCTCTCATGGGGGCCGACGCCGACAATCTTCGCTTCATTCGGGCTTGCCTGCGCCAACACTTTCCGCGGACCCTCATGGTCTTTGCGGTTTGTCACGGCAGTTCCCAACAGCACGCGCAGCATATCACGTCGACTCTGACCGAATGTTTACGCTTTTTGACAGACTTATACGGACTGCGCTCAATTCCGCCCGCAGTCGGGAGGCGGGCAGGCCCCTTCAACCGGAAGTCTATATTCCTCATTCCTGCGGCCACTCGACCTGCCCCGAGAGCGGTGCGTGGTCGCTAAGGCAGGCTTCGCGGTCCACGCCAACGTTACGGATATGCACCCTGGCGGCCAGCAGATAATCGATGCGCCAGCCGACATTGTTAGCGTAAGCGTTGGCCCGGTTGCTCCACCAGGTGTATTCGGGTGTGTCGCCCAGATGCAGGCGGTGGGTGTCGGTCAGGCCGCCCCGCAGGTGGTCTGTCATCCACTGGCGCTCATGAGGCAGAAAGCCGCTGTTTTTCTGGTTGCCGCGCCAGTTTTTCAGGTCGATTTCGCGGTGGGCCACGTTGTAGTCGCCGCCGATCACCAGGGGTATTCCCCCCGCCAGCAGGCCTTCTACCCACACCTGATATTCGCCCAGGATGCGGTCTTTGAACCCCTGGCGCTCCTCGCCGCTGCTGCCGCTGGGGAGGTACACGCTGACAAACCGCACCCCCTGGATCACGGCGCTGATGACGCGGCCTTCATGGTCCATCTGAACGTGGTTCATTCCGGTTCGCACGTCGCTTAGTTCATGGCGCGACAAAATCGCCACGCCGCTGTAGCCCGCCTTCTGCGCCGGAAACCAGGCCGACGCGTAACCGGGAAGCGCCTCCGGCATCGGCCCGGCGCGAACTTCCTGAAGCAGCAGCACGTCGGGTTGCTGGCGCTCGACCCAGGCCGCAAGCCCCCTGCGTAAGGCGCTCCGCAGACCATTGGCGTTGAGCGTGGTGACTTTAAGGCCGGGCATTGCTGCCGAGCATAGCCTGTGCGCCATGAGGCTATTGGTCAAGATACGTTCAGTCAATTCATGTTCAAATCAGCTTGAAGCGGCCTAAGCTGAGCCTATGGTCACCATCAAGTTCATCAACGAGTCAGACGGTCACGAGTTCCAGATGACTGATCCTAAAGCCGTGCGTGTGCTGGACGACATCAAGGTATGGGCGCAGCAGAACGAATACGATCACGTGGCCTTTTTGCGTGATGTCGCGGACCCCCACAAATTCTGGGTGCAACTCGGGGACAACCGCCTGAACTACTGGATTCACGACAGTACCTTTACCGAGGGCAAACATGAGACTGTCGAGATGCAGATGGACTATGCCCGTGGAGCGCAGCGCCGTGTGGCGGCCGGGTACGACAAGTTCGACAACTAGTAATAGTTCGGACGGGTTTAGGACGTTCACACGATTCAGTCGGTGTTTCGCCGTTGACGTACTCACAGTGTTCAGTACTTGCCGGATTATGATTGCGGTACCCCTCCGAGCGGCTTCGTAGAACTGCGCCGCACAGGGGATTCGGGCGTTTTACCCAGATACGCATGAGGGTAACCGCAAGGTTCTCATAATTTCCTAACTTTAGCCGTGCAGATCAGGCCCAGATGAAAGACTCTCAGACAAAGAGTGCTGGATAGGATGACGGTTGACCTTTCCTATCAACTGCTACACTTTCTGGCGTGACCTGGCTCGTGCCCATCAGCATCAATTCGGACGCCCAAAGCGTTTTCGACCAGTTTCTCGGGGATTTGGAGGCCAGGCTCACCGATCCGGCGACTGACCGTTACGAGCTGTGCCGTGAGGTGCTGGCCCAGGTGATGTATGGCCGCAGCTATGCCACGCTGCTTTCTGACATGCCCATGGCTGCGCTCAATTGCGACGCCAACAACGCCACCTTCGAGGCCGAGTATTACATGGCGACCGACCAGGAGCGCTTTAAGCAGGTCAAGCCGCTGCTGTGGCTCTGGAAAAACCTGGACCTGACTCCCTTCGGCCAGAACCCTGTGACGGGCATCCCGCTGCGGCGGGTGCTGGCGGGCCACATCTTCAAAAAGGTGGGCCGCAACTTCAAGTGCTGGCAGAACGTGGAATTCAGCGTCGGCTACAACATGGAAGTCGGGGACGACGTGGTGGTGCACCGCTACGTGCTGCTCGACGATATCGGCGGGATCGAACTGCACGACGGCGCTTCGATCAGCGATTACGTCAACATCTACAGCCACACGCACAGCGTGCTCGACGGCCCCGACGTGACTCTGCGTAAAACGGTCATCGGGCGCGGGGCACGCATCACCTACCACAGCACCGTGCTGGCGGGTAGCATCGTTAGCGACGACGGAATGCTGGCGACCCACGCCCTGCTCCGCAGTGACATTCCGCCGCACGGCATTGCCATGGGGGTGCCCGCCAAGGTCACGCGCTACAAGGTGCGCCCCGAGCAGGAAATGGGCGAGTACCACATTCGGGCCGCCACGCACGCTCGTGTGCCCGACCGCAAGGCGAACCCGGAGTTCCCGGAGCCGACCCCCGGCCAGACCCGCCAACCGGGGCCGGAAGACCTCAGCGGTGGCGAGGGCTGAGCTGCCGCCTCCCCCCAGACCGCCGCAGACTGCTGGTGCCTGCCGGGAAGCGGTCTGGAACGCCCTGGAGCGCACGCGCCTGTGTTCTTTTCCGTTGCCGCCGCACGGCCACTGCCCCAACTTCAAGGGCGCACGCGACGCCGCCAGACAGCTGCTGGCGCATCCCCGGCTGGCGGCCCTGGATTCCCTGATTGTCGGCCCCGAGCGGGCGTTGCTGCCCCTGCGAAAGCTGGCGCTGGAAAGCGGCAAGGTGCTGTACGTGCCCCACCAGAAAAAGGCGGGCTGGTACTGGCGGCTGACTGATCCGGCGGGGGCCAGTCTGAGCAAGATGTCGGCTGTGGGCGAACCCCGCCTGATCCCGGAAGGGGCCAGGGCGGTGGTGCTGGCCTGCGTGGGTGTCGACCGGCAGGGCGGACGACTGGGCAAAGGCTACAGCTGGGGCGCACGTGGCCTGGGCCTGAGCCTGCCGGAATTTACCCTGGCGCACCCCCTGATGCTGCGCGATCAGCTTCCCTGTCCGCCCGACTCGCGGGTGTCGCTGATCGCTACGCCGCAGGAGGTACTTGAGGTTTGTGTCGCTCAGGCGGAGTAAAGGAAGCCTCAGTTTTTCGTTAGGATGCAGGCTCTACACTGATTTTATGACGCAGAAGAACACTAGAGGTCTCCTGCCTGCCGTCGTCACGGTTGCCACCGTGGGCATTGCGGTGGGTGCGGCCTTACTGGCCCGCAAGAACAAGGGCGAAATCAAGGATTTTGTCGTGGCAAACGTCCTCGAAAAACCGGCGGGGCGCAGCAGTTTCACCGATCTGGGCCAGAGCCTTGAACGCGGCGGCACCTATCTGACCCAGCGGGCCGAGGCTGCCAGCGATACGCCCGAAAACCGCGAGGTGCTGGCACATATCATCGGCATAGAGCGCTGGGGTCAGAGCCGGATTCAGGTGGCGCTGGGGCAAAAAGAATTCGTGAAGGACGAGTACCAGGGCTACCGCCCACCCAGCGGCACCGGCCTGCCCCAACTGCGCAGCACCCTGTCGCAGACCCGCGCCCGCACCGTGGAACTGGCCCGGCAACTGCACCACAACCCACCCGACGACGACTTCGTGGTCGAGCATAACGGTTTGGGGCCGCTGACCGCCAAGGGCTGGCTGCGTTACCTGACCCAGCACGCCGACCTCGAAAGCCGCAAACTGCGCTCCGGGAAGGAAACGCTTAGCGTAAGCGAGCAAGAAGCGGCCAGCGCAGGCTGAATAGACCTCTTACAAAAGTGGGGGTCGGGCCGCCCCGTACCGCCGCTTTCACCGATCAGGGCGAGTAGGAATGCCCAAAGCCCTGAACGACCGCCAATTGCCGCGACAGCTCGGCCATCACGCCGCGCACCGCCGTCACTCCGGTCTCAAGCAGGGCGGCGTACTCCTGCACAGTAATAGGCCCGGCTTCCGCGCCGCCCTGCACCTCGATCAGTAGGCCCGTGTCGGTAGCGACCACGTTCAGGTCGGCCCGCGCCACCTTGTCCTCGGCGTAGTCGAGGTCTACCCGCACCTCGTGGCCAAGCAGCCCAGCGCTGATTGCCCCGACGTTATGAATAATCGGCCACTCGCTGAGCTTGCCCGTGTTGATCAGGTGCTCGCAAAAGTCGTGCAGCGCGGCGTGTCCGGCCAGAATGCTGGCGACGCGGGTGCCGCCGTCAGCCACCAGCACATCGCAGTCGATATACAGCGTCTGATTGCGGAAAGATTTGAGGTCCAGGCTGGAACGCAGCGCCCGCCCCAGCAAGCGCTGAATTTCATGTCGCCGCCCGTTTTGCAGGTTGCGTTCGCGGGCCTGGCGGTCGGCCGTCGAGCGCGGCAGCATGGCGTATTCGGCGGTCAGCCAGCCTTCCTTGCTGCCGCGCATGTGGGGGGCGGGTTTGTCTTCGAGGGTCACCGTTGCCAGAATCTCGGTGCGGCCCATACTCAGCTGGGCGCTGCCAGGCGCGTGCGGATTGACTCCGCGTTTGACGGTTATGGGGCGCGGGGTCAGCAGGTCGCGGCCCTCACGGACGGGTAAATTGGTCTGGGTCATAAGCTACCTTGTGATGTAGGCCGTTCAGGTCTGAATGGCAGCGATGTCGAGTGGGCTAGGCGCAGCGAACAGTCCGGCACTCCCCCCACTGAGCATGGTCAGTTGCGGGCGGGCCGCCTCTACCTCGCCAGTCACGAGGTAACGGACTTCTCCCGGTTGCGGGACTTCGGTCAGCAGTCCGGACTGCTCCAGCACGTTGCGGGTGTGCCGCGCCACCGCCGCGCCGCTGTCGACCAGCGCGAACTGATCGCCGAACTCAGCGCGAATGCTGCCGCTTAAAAAGGGGTAATGGGTGCAGCCCAGCACCAATTGATCGCCGCCCGCCTCGGCGATGGGCGTCAGGATGTCGCGCAGCACGGCGCGGGTGCGTGGGCTGTTCGCTTGCCCAGTCTCGATCAGGGGCACCAGTTCGGGACTGGCAGCCTTAACAACCTGAATTCCGGTCGGTTCGGCATACTCGCGAATCACGGTTTGCAGCAGGCTGCCGCGCATGGTGCTGGGCGTTGCCAGCACGCCGACCACGCCCGTGCGGGTGGCCTTGAGCGCAGGCTTGACTGCCGGAACCAGCCCGATGATCGGCAGCGCGAAGTGCGAACGCAGGTGGTCCAGGCTAAAGGCCGAAGCAGTGTTGCACGCCACCACCACCGCCTTGACGCCCTGGCCGTGCAGCGCAGTTACGGCGCGGGCGGTCAGCTGCCGGATGTCGTCGTCCTCGCGGGTGCCGTAGGGCAGGTGGGCGGTGTCGGCGAGGTAGATGAAGTTCTCGTGGGGCAGGGCGCGGCGCAGTTCGGTCAGCACGCTCAGACCGCCCACGCCGCTGTCGAAGACGCCTATGGGTGCGGCGCTGCTTAGCGGGTGGGTCATGGGGTACGGGGTAAGCGACTTGGGCGGGTGCTCATCAGTCGAGGCTCTCGCGGATAGTGTCGGCCAGCGCCTGCACGCCGCGCCCGATCTGTTCGGGGGTCGAGCAGCTGTAGCTCAGGCGCATGGTGTTCTCGCCACCGCCCCTGGCATAGAACGGGCTGCCGGGCACGTAGGCCACCTGACGCTCCACGGCGCGGGGCAGCATCTTGGCTGTGTCGATTCCGTGGGGCAACGTGACCCACAGGAACATTCCGCCCTGCGGCGTGGTGTGCTGTGCGCCCGCCGGAAAGAGGCGATCCATCGCGTCCATCATGATTCCGGCCCGCTCGCCGTAAGCCCGCCTGACCTTCTCGATTTGCGTGGGTAGCAGCGGCAGCAGCTCGGTAATCATCATCTGGTTCAGGGTGGGCGTATGCAGATCGGCCCCCTGCTTGGCCTGAATCAGTTTGCCGATAATCGGGGCGGCGGCCTGCACCCAGGCGTCGCGCAGGCCGGGCACCAGCGTCTTAGAAAAGCTGCTGCAATAGATAACGTGGTTCTGATCCACGTCGCCCCACAGCTCCAGTCCCAGCTGATACAGGCTGGTGATCGGTTCGCCGCTGAAGCGCAGGTCGCCGTAAGGGTCGTCCTCGATGACCAGCACGCCGTGTTGCGCGGTCAGTTCGACCAGGCGGCGGCGGCGCTCCAGGCTCAGTGTGCGCCCGGTGGGATTCTGAAAGTTGGGAATGGCGTACAGCAACTTGACGTTCCCGGCTTTCAGTAGCCCTTCCAGCGCGTCCACGTCGATTCCGCCCTCATCGGTGGGCATTTCGGCGTAGCTGGGCAAATACGGCTGGAACGATTGCAGCGCCCCCAGATAGCTCGGTGCTTCGACCAGCACGGTGTCGCCCTCCGAAATCAGAATTTTGCCGAGCAGGTCAAGGGCCTGTTGGCTTCCGGTCGTGATCTGCACATTGCTGGCCGGAATGTGGCTGCGGGCGGCGATCCACTCGCGCAGCGGCGCGTGCCCCTCGGTGGTGCTGTACTGCAAGGAGGCCGGGCCATATTTGGTCATGACCGTGTCGGCGGCGCGGCGAAACTCGTCCATCGGGAACAGTTCGGGCGCGGGCAGGCCCCCGGCAAAGGAAATCACGTCGGGCCGCTGCGTGATCTTGAGAATCTCGCGGATGGCGCTAGCGTTCATGGTGCGGGCACGCGCCGAGAGAAGCGCAGAAAAATCCAGCGGTTGAGGTCTGGGCATGGCCTTATGGTAGTCCTGTCAGCCTGGAAAGGCACGCGTGATACCCTGCCCGGCACACTGCCCCCCATGATCCCGCCTTACCCTGACCCTTGTGCGTAGCGTTTTGCCCCGACAACTGCTCTTATTACGGGTCCGCTCGGGGCTATGAGGCGCCAGCACTCCCGACTGTGGCGCAATGGTGCGGCAGTCTGTATAACTGGCGGATCAACTTCGTATAAGCGCACAACAAAGCCGCCCACTGGCTTTCAGGCGGGCGGCTTTCGTCGGGTCTGTTCTACCTCAAAGTGGCTCTACCTCAAAGTGGCTCTAACTCAAAGTGTCCAGTTTAATTCAGCGTTTCCAGCGCCTTTTTCAAGATGGCGTCGTTGTTCACGTTGACCACGGCCTCGCCCTGGGTGGTGCTGTGTACGGGGCGCCTAATCTCGCCCGTGTAGGTAAATTTGCCGTCCTTGTCGGCGGTGACGGTTACGGGTTTGCCTTCGACGGTGAGGTTCAGTCTGGTTCCGGGCTCGGCCCCGCTGCCGATAAAGTTGAGCGGCACGGTGTAGCGCGTATCCCTGACCACGAGGTCGGGCGTGATGCCCTTCTTATGAATCTCACGGCCCAGCGGCGTAATCCACGCGCTGTTGACTATGGCGATCTTGCCGCCGTCGGGTAACTCGATCGGCACCTGGGCCACGCCCTTGCCGAAGGTCTGCTCGCCGATGATGGTGGCGCGTTTGGTGTCCTGCAACGCTCCGCTGACCACTTCGCTGGCGCTGGCGCTGTTCTTGTTGACCAGCACGACCAGTTTTCCGGTGTAGTCGCTGCTCTGCCTGGTGGCTTTGCCGTAGACCTGGGGTTTGCCGCCGCGCTCACGCAAGCTGACGATGGGGCCGGATTGCAGGAACTGGTCGGCCACGTCGATCCCGGCACTCAGCAGGCCGCCGCCATTGTCGCGCAGGTCCAGAATCAGGGCCTTGACATTCTTCTTTTTCATGTCGGCCACGGCGGCGCGGAACTGTTCGCTGGCCTTGTCGTTGTAGAAGGTGTTCAGAGCGATGTAACCGATATTGCCGGGCAGCACTGTTTCCTCGACGCTGACGATGTTCACGGGCTGGCGCTCCATCCTGACGGTGTAGGGTTTGCCGTCGCGGGCAAAAGTCACCGTCACGGGTGTGCCCTTCTCGCCGCGCACCTGCTTGACGATGTCGTCGAGTTTGGCCGTGACCACGTTCTTGTCGCCGACCTTGACGAACACGTCGCCGATCTGCACGCCCGACGCCGCCGCCGCGCCGCCTTTGAACACGTTGTCTACTTTGCCGCCCGTGCCGTCGGCATTGGCCGAGATCAGCTGAATGCCGATGCCGTAGAACTGCCCGCTGAGGTTCTGCTGGTCAATTTCGTTGTTGCTCGGTTCGGTGTAGTAGGTAAACTGGTCGTCGAGGCTGCCCACCGCGCCGTTGATCGCGCCGCGCAGCAGTTTTTCCTGGTCGACCGGGTACAGGTAGTAGCGGTTGAGGTCGTTGAGCACCTGTAGCAGGGCTTTTCCGGTGGTGGTGTTCCCGACGCTGCTGCTGGTATAGCCGCCCATCTGCGCGTAGGCGACGGCGGCAGTCAGGGCCAGGGTGCCGGTGACAAGGAGGGCGCGGTTAGGTTTCACGCCTCGTAGCATAGAGCGAGTTGGTTAGGCCAGCTTGAAATATGGGTAAGGAAAAATCTGGGTTCCTGGTACCAGCGAAAGCTCTGCCCCGCGTCCGGTTGGGGGGGTGGCGGGGGTGGAAATCTGCTGGAAGGCCGGGGGTAGGCCAGGCCTATCAGCCGGCGCAGCAGAGCTATAGCCCTTGCTGCACGCCGCCTACTTGTTAACTGACCGGAGGGCCAGCGGGACGGCAATTTTGCATGAAGGCGGTAAGACTTGTCGTGGCAAGGTAGAGGCTAGAGGCCAACTCCGGATGTTCCCTGCATACCGGATCTCTGACATTTTGTTCTCACTGCTCTCTTTTCTCCTCTCTTTTCTCCGAGGTTACGTCCTATGTCCGCATCTTCTGCTACCGATCCCGCCCTTCACCTTGCGCTGCGTGACCTGCTGCGTACTCAAGCCCCCGGCGCGAGGCTGCTGGCCTCTGTGGGGCAGCGTGTGTTCGACGTGCGCGGTGACGGTCCGCTCAGCGAGGAACATGGAACGGAGCTGGTGCCCCCGGACGACTGGCTCAGCCACGGCGATCTGGCCTGGATCACGCGTGACGGGGCGCTGCTGGGCCTGCTGTGGTCCGAAGATGCCCCGGTGCCCCCCGGCGCGGTGCATGTGCTGACGCTGCTGCTCTCGGCGGCCAGTACCGAGGGAGCCAACCGCGAGGTCGACATGCTGATTACCCAGCTTCCGGCGGCGACCGCGTGGCTCTCGGCAGACCTCAGCTTCCGGCAGGTAAGCCGCAGCTTCCTAGAGGTGTTCGGCCTGGCCGAAACTGGCGTGATCGGGCAGCCTCTTTCACAGGTTTTTCCGGAGCCTTCTACGTTTGCCGCGCAGCTCGGGGCGGCGGCGGGGGGGCGGCAGGTTCGTCTGAGAGATGAGCAGATCGGCGGGCGCTGGATTCGCGGCGAGGCCAAACCCTATTTCGGCGGCGCGGCGGCGGGAGTGCTGTGGACCTCACAGGATGTCAGCCCCGAATATGTCCGCCTCGGCGAACTGGCGGCCCTGCTCGACACCGACGTTGCTCTGGCGCTGCTGGATACCGCTGGTAAGGTGCAGCAGTTCAGCCGTGGCCTGGGCACTGTCACGGGCGTGAACCCTGAAGGGGCCACCGGAATTCCGATCTGGGACTGGAGTTGCTTTGGCGAGACGGCGGCGGCGGCCCTGCGTGGACTGGTCGAGCAGGCGGCGACGACGGCCCGCGCCGAGATTCTCCTGGCGGGCGGTTGCGTGTTGCCGCTGACCGCCCGGCGCAATCCGTCGGCACCAGACTGCATCATTCTGGAAGGCCCCGTGGTCAACGCTGCCCAGGCCGAGCGTCAACTGGCCTCACAGGCCCTGTCTATGAGCGACGCGGCTAGTCTCATGCTAGACCACGCTGGCCGGACCCAACTGGTCAGTCAGCAGGCGGCTGCGCTCCTCGAACTTGACGCCGCGCAGCTGACCGGTCTAAGCCTTTCGCGTGTGGCCGGGCAGATGGGGGTGCGGGTCTATACCCCGGAGGGTGCGCCGCTGCCCCTTCCCGAATTCAAGGACCTGACCCTTCCCAAAACCCGTGAAGTGCTGATCGGCCTGCCCGGGGGCGTGACCCGCCATATGGAAGTTCGCCTGACCAGTGTGGAGGCCCAGAGCGGCAAAAAACCCGGCATCTTGTTGACGCTCAACGACCTGACGGCCCTGCGCCGCGCCCAGGCCAAGCTGCGGCACGACGCCGTGCATGACCCCCTGACGGGGCTGCTCAACCGCGCCGGGCTGCGAACCCTGCTGACCGAGCTCAACTGTGAGGGCAGCGCTTCAGGCATGGTGGCTTGCCTGGATATTGACGGTTTCGGGGCGCTGAACGCGGCGCTCGGGCGCACGGCGGGCGATCTGCTGCTGATTCAAGTCGCGGCGCGGCTCAATGATCTGGCTGCCGAACACGGGGGCCGCACGGCCCGGCTGGCCGACGACGCTTTTGCCATTTACCTGCCAGAACTGGCGGCGGAGGTCGGGGGGCAGCTGCTCCGGGCCGCCTTAGGCGATCCGCTACGGGCTGGGCGCAGGCTGGTGCCGGTGACGTTTACGCTGGGCACGGCGGATGTGCCGTTGCAGTTGCCCGAGCAGGGTCTGGCCGACGCTGATATGGCGCTGCAATATGCCAAACGCCAGGGCCGGGGGCAGGTGCAGCATTTTAATTCGGGTCTGCGCGATCAGGAAGCCGAGACTTTCGAGCTGGAAGCCGACCTGCAACAGGCCGTGTCTGCCGGGCAGTTCACCCTGATGTACCAGCCTTCTGTGAGCCTGAAAGATGGTTGGACCATCGGCGCGGAGGCGCTGCTGCGCTGGACGCACCCCAGACTAGGCAACATCTCTCCAGCGCGGTTTATTCCGCTGGCAAGCCGCAGCAACCTGATTACCGAAGTCGGCGAGTGGGTGCTGCACGAAGCGGGCCGGGGGCGCGCCCTGATCCGCGAGGCGACGGGCCAGAGCGACTGGCGCACCAGCGTCAACCTGAGCCTCGAAGAACTGCGCCGCCCCGGAGCCGCCCAGCGCCTGCTGCCGCTGATGAGCAAGCAAAATGCTCTGGACGTTGAGGTCAGCGCGGGCAGTCTGCTCGACCACAGCAGCGAAACCCTGGAAGTGCTCGAAAGCCTGCGCTCGAAGGGCAGCCGCCTGATCGTGGACGATTTTGGCGATGGCAACAGCAGCCTGAGCGCCCTGACCCGGTTTCCCCTCAGCGGCCTGAAACTGCACCCGACGCTGACCACCCGCCTTCCCGGCGACGAGAAATCGCTGAAGCTGGTGCAGGGAACCATCAGTCTGGCGCATAGCCTGGGCCTGACGGTCACGGCGGTGGGGGTAGAAACCTATGCCCAGCTCGACGTGCTGCGCGATCTGGGCTGCGACGCCGCTCAGGGCTACGCGATCACGCCGCCGCTGGCCGTGGACGATCTGGCGGTCTGGCTAAAAAGCCGTGTGCTGCCGGAGAAAGGCAAATAAACTCCAGACGGAATAGACCTTTTGCGACAGTGGGGGCCGGGCCGCCCGGAATCCCCGCTTTCGCCGAGCAGGGCAAGCAGGAGCAAACCTAGAGCCGTTCTCCGAATGATGGGCACGTCGGAAAAACATTGCCGCCCCCTTCATTCTACGTCCTGCTCTTTCTTTTTCACTCGTTCCACTCGGCAAAAAGATGGTCAAAAGAGCACCATCTTTTTGCAAAATGCTCTAAGTGAAGTAACCGGGCGACTGTTGCAAAAGGTCTATTGGAGTTTCAGCGGGCGGGAAGTGGCCGCCAGAAGTTCTCTCTTCCGGTGGCTTGACCTAGACTGCTCTTATGTTGCTCTATGGCCGGAATCCCGTACTCGAAGCCCTGCGTGAGGGGCGCGTCAGTGAAGTGCTGCTTGCCAAAGGGGTCGAGGAAGCCTTTGTGCGTGAGGTCAAGGAACTCGACGTTCTGGTGCGCTGGACCTCGCGCATCGAAATGGACCAACTGGTCGGCACCACCGCGCACCAGGGCATTGTGGCCGAAGTCGAGGACCTCGCCTGGGCCAGTGTGGATGACATTCTGGACCGTGCCGAGGAAAGGCACGAGGACCTGTTGATCGTGCTGCTCGACGGCATTACCGACCCGCGCAACTTTGGGGCTATTATCCGCAGCGCCGAGGTGCTTGGGGCGCACGGCGTGGTCGTCGAGGAACGCCGCAGCGCTCCGCTTTCGCCGGTGGTCGCCAAGACGGCGGCGGGCGCGACCAGTTATCTGCCGGTGGCCCAGACCAAGAACCTACCCCGGCTGATCGACCAGCTCAAGCAGGAAAACGTCTGGGTGTATGGCGCGGCGGGCGAGGCGGCCCAGGACGCAGCCAAAACCGATTTTTCTGGCAAGCTGGCGCTGGTGATCGGCGCGGAAGGCGAGGGCCTGCGGCGGCTGGTGCGCGAAAAGTGTGACGCCCTGGTGAAAATTCCGACGCGCGGGCAGGTACAGAGCCTGAACGCCTCGGTGGCCGCCGGGATTTTGCTGTATGAGGCGACCCGCAATCGCCCTGCCGCTGATCGCCCCGCCGCTGTAGGAGGCAAGCCATGACGCACCGGATCGAGCGCCTCAGCAACGAGTTTTACACTCTGGACGTCCTGCCCGATCTAGGAGCCAGCATCCTGAACCTGAAAGCCGCCTCGGGCCGCCCGGTCATGCGCCCGGTAGACCTGGCGAACGTACAGACCAGCAGCCAGTGCGCCAGCTTTTCGCTGCTGCCGTACAGCAACCGCATCCGCGACGCGCATTTTACGTTTCAGGGCCGCGAGATTCAGCTCCGGGTCAACACCAAAGACGGTCTCGCGCAGCACGGTGACGTCCGCAACCGCCCCTGGCAGGTCAGGCCCAAGGGCGACGGCGTGCTGGTGTGCAGCTTCAACAGCCAGGACTTTGCCGACATCAACTGGCCCTGGGCGTTTACCGCCCTGATCGAATACCGTCTGAGCGGGCCGCATTTCGATACCACCGTCACGCTGACCAACGTGGACAGCAGTGAAATGCCTGCCGGGCTGGGCCTGCACCCGTACTACCACCGCAAACAGGATGGCCCGGATGGTAAAAAGCTCGATCCACTACTTAGCTTCGGCGCTGGCCTGGCCTACGACACCGACGAGCGGATGCTGCCCACGGCTGGCCCGCGCCCGCTGCGCCCCGAGGAGGACTACCGCACGCCCCACGCCGTCGGTGAGCGCACCATAGACCGGGGCTACACCGCCTGGGACGGCACCGCGCGACTTGACTGGGGCAGCCGGGCGCTGACCATCACCGCTGATAACGTGTACTCTCACCTGATCGTGTTTACAGCCCCAGACGGCTCACTGGCGCTGGAACCCGTGACGCACGCCACCGACGCCTTCAATCTGGCGGCGCGGGGGGTGGGCGGGGTAGATATGCGAACCCTGCAACCGGGCCAGAGCCTGGCGGGAACGGCGCGGGTCACGCTGGAAGGCAACTGGTAGTACGGACTGCCGACTGCTGGCAAAACGGCACCCAGGAAGGGGTCTAACCGCCCCCCGACTGCGGGCAGAATGTAGCGCAATCCTTATTATACGGATTCCGATTGATTCGGTGCAGTTCTGAATCAATCCGAGCGGATGCGAGTAGGAACATCATACGGGTTTCGCGGAATCCGTATTACAGCCATGTTTTCTGGCTAGCTTCTATGATTGGCACATGACCAGCACCCCGATGGCCCCCGCTCCGGCTCCCAGCAAACTGCTTTACAGCGGCCCGGCGGGTAAAGTCTGGACCGACGGTGTGGAGCTGTACGGACTGAAAGCGCAGGGTGTAAAAGTGCAGGGCGTGATGCCCGGCGGCCCGACCAACCAGCCCACCCCCGCCGAGATGGAAGCGGTGCAAAGCGCCGCCAGAAACGCCTACGGCCCGCTGAAACCCTGGATGGTGATTGCCGCTTCTTTTGTAGTGCTGGTGGCCCTTAGCCTGTTGCGCACCCCGTTCTGGCTGACGCTGCTGCTAGGGCTGGCGCTGACTGCTGCGCTGGTGGCCCTGCCCATTGCACGCCAGTTCCGGGCCTTCAGCGGCATGTTCGAGCGGCGCGAGGAAGTGACCATTTTGCTTAGCGAAACGCCCACTCAGATGGTGTCCAGCATGGTGGAAATCGGCCCCGACACGCCCGCGCAGACCCTCGGCGCCGCTCGGCAGCCGGTGGCGGTGGTGGTGACTGGCCTGCCGCTGGCCGAGCGGGTCAAGCTGGCGGGGGCGGTCACGCGGCGGCTGGCGCTGGGACAGGTGCGGGCGGGGCGGAAGTAGGCTGAAGCTATGCGTAACACGATGCCCAGCTTTGACGAATTTAACGCCCTTACGCTGAAATTTATGGGAGATGGTGTGGCGCGGCAAGTCAACCAGATTAAAGACGCCGTGACCGAACTGGCGCAGCTTTCGCCCGAAGCATTGGCCGAGAGAATCCCCAGTGGTGAACCGAAAGTACGCCACCGGATCACCTGGGCGTGTAGCAACCTGTACCGCGCTGGTTTTCTGGTCAAGCCTCAGCGAGGCGTTTACCAGATTTCGGAAACGGGACGGCAGATTTTGCCGATGGTGAGCACCACGCTGACTGAGACTGTTTTTGAAACACAACCCCGCTGGCAGAAATATCTGGCGGAGCGTAGGCAGCGCCAGAGTGCGCGGGGAGATGCGTCGCAGGTCGTTACGGTTCTCCCGCAGACTGAAGAACAAGACCCCGAAAACGCCGCCATTACCGCAGTAGACAAGCTGAATGATGACCTCGCCGTAGAACTGCTGCGCCGCCTGCGCGAAGGCTCCCCGGCGTTTTTTGAGCGGGCGGTGATTCGGGTACTGTGGGCGATGGGCTACGGCGGTAAAGACGAGCGCGAACTGGCGACGCTGCTCAGCAAAAGCCACACCGGGCGTAGCAGCGACGGCGGCATAGACGGCATCATTAAACTTGACCCGCTGGGCGTGCAGAACATCTACATCCAGGCCAAGCGGTACGGCGAAGGGAAGTCGGTGGGCCGCCCAGAGGTGCAGGGTTTCGTGGGGGCGCTGCACGGCAAGCGGGCGACCAGAGGGGTATTTATCACTACTTCGCGCTATACACCGGATGCCAAAGCCTACGCCGAGGGTGAAGCGCAAGACCGCGTCGTGTTGGTGGACGGTGTGCAACTGACCACGCTGATGCTGAGCTACGGCGTCGGGGTACAGCCCAAGCAGACACTGACCCTGCTGGAAATCGATGAGGACTTTTTCGAGTAATCCTGTCTGAGACGGAATAATTAGCTGTCAAGCGGCGGCGGCCACTGTCCAGAATCCTGCCCCGCTCTAGACTTCTAAAGTGACTCTGCCCGGCGACGTTTTACCTGTTCAGCCCCACATCCACCTGCCCGACGGCTCTTGCTGCAAGCCCAAACGCTTTGCCCACCTGCACCAGCACACGCAATACAGCCTGCTGGACGGCGCGGCCAAGCTGGCGGACTTGCTGAAATGGGCCAAGGAGGTCACGCCCGAAGGCCAGACGCCCGCGCTGGCGATGACCGATCACGGGAACATGCACGGGGCGGTGCATTTTTATAACTACGCGGTAGGCATGGAGGTCAAGCCAATTATCGGCTACGAGGCGTATGTGGTGCCGGGAATAGGAACGCGACGTGACCGCAGCCGCGCCCAGGACGGTGAAAAGGGGATATTTCACCTGACGCTGCTGGCCCGTGACTTCGGAGGCTACCAGAACCTCTGCCGCCTGAGCAGCCGGGGCTACACCGAGGGCTACTACTACAAGCCGCGCATCGACCACGAACTGCTCACAGAGCACCACAAGGGCGTGATTGCTATGAGCGGCTGCCTGGGCAGCGAGGTGCAGCAGTTGCTGATGCAGGGGCGCGAGGAGCAGGCCAGGGAGCGGCTGCTGTGGTACCGCGACCTGTTCGGCGAGAACTACTACATAGAGATTCAGGACCACGGCCTGCCCGAGCAGAAGAAAAACAACCCGATTCTGCGGGCCTGGGCGCAGGAACTGGGCATCGGCATGGTGGCGACCAACGACGGCCACTATGTCAAAAAGTCCGACGCCACCGCCCACGAAACCCTGCTCGCCATTCAGACAAAGGCCACGCTGGCCGACGAGAACCGCTTCAAGTTTCCCTGCGACGAGTTTTACGTCAAGAACCTGGAGGAAATGCAGGCCGCGCTGCCACCAGCCGAGTGGGGCGATGAACCGTTCGACAACACCGCCGCGATTGCCGACCTGTGCAACGTGGAGCTGCCGGTAGGCAAAAAGCGCGTGTACCAGATGCCCGCGCTGCCCATCCCCGAGGGCCGCACGATGGCCGAGGAACTGCGCGTGCAGACCTACGCCGGGGCCGTCAAGCGCTACCCGGCACACCTGACCGAGGGACTTTTGCGCGACTACGCCACCCGCTCGCTGACCGAACTGGGCGAGGCGGACACGGCGCGGGTGCTCAAGCGGGTCAACGGCTGCGACGCCGCCACCTGTGACCTGGACACGCTGTATACCTTGCTGGCGTTTTTAGGCAGCGAGTGGGAGGCACGGGGAAAGGACGCGGGCGAAAAATACACGCCGTACCCCGCGCTGGCCAAAATGGAAGCCGAGGCTGAAGCCGGAGCTCTGCCCGCCTACGCCCTGGCCGATTTTCGCCGCGCCGGGTGCCAGGAGACTTCCGACACCGAGATTGACCTTGACCCCGACAAGGACGTGGACGGTCAGACGCCGCGTGCCTTCTACAAGCACGCGCTGGTGCTGCTGCGGCGGGCCGAGTACGAGCTAAGCGTCATCAACAACATGGGTTTCCCCGACTACTTCCTGATTGTGGCCGACTATATCAATTGGGCCAAAGACCACGATATTTCTGTGGGTCCGGGGCGCGGGTCGGGCGCGGGGTCACTGGTCGCCTACGCCATTCGCATCACCAACCTCGACCCGCTGGAATTTGAGCTGCTGTTTGAGCGCTTCCTCAATCCTGACCGCATCTCCATGCCCGACTTCGACATCGACTTCAACGATGCCCGGCGCGTTGAGGTCATCGATTATGTCCGCAACAAGTACGGCGACGACAAGGTCGCCATGATCGCCACGTTTGGAACGATGGCCTCCAAAGCCTGCCTGAAGGACGTGGCCCGCGTGATGAGCGTGGAGTACAGCAAGGTGGATAAGGTCAGCAAGCTGATTCCGATCAAGTTCGGCAAAAGCTATTCTCTGGAGCAGGCCCGCGAATCGGTCCCCGACATCCAGCAGATGCTCGGGGCCGACCGCGAACTGCTGGGGGCCTACGAGTTCGCGCAGAAACTCGAGGGCCTGACCCGCCACGCCTCGGTACACGCAGCGGGCGTGGTTATCAGTAAGGAGCCGCTCACCGACCTCGTGCCGGTCATGCGCGACACGTCCGGCGAGGGCATCGTCTGCCAGTTCGATATGAAGGCCGTGGAGGATATCGGCCTGATCAAGATGGATTTTCTGGGCCTGCGAACACTGAGCTTTCTGGACGAAGCCAAGCGGATTTTGCGCGAGTCGGGCACCGACTTTGGGGAAAAATACGGCACCTTCGACGACATCCCCTTCGACGACGAAAAGACCTATGAGCTGATGAGCCGGGGCGACACCAAGGGCGTCTTTCAGCTTGAGGGCGCGGGGATTGCCGACGCGAGCCGCCGCCTTAAGCCCCGGCGTCTGGCCGACATCATCGCGCTCTCGGCGCTCTACCGCCCCGGCCCGATGGAGAACATCCCTACTTATGTGCGCCGCCACCACGGCGTAGAGGACGTGGATTACGACAAGGACGGCTTTCCGAACAGTAAACAGTGGCTCGAAAAAATCCTGAAAGAGACTTACGGCATTCCGGTTTACCAGGAACAAATTATGCAGATCGCGTCCGAGGTCGCCGGGTACTCGCTGGGCGGGGCCGACCTGCTGCGCCGCGCCATGGGCAAGAAAGACACCGAGGAAATGAAGCGTCAGCGTCAGCTGTTCGTGGAGGGCGCGAACGAAAAGGGCGTGCCGGAGGACGAGGGCAATCGCCTGTTCGACTTGCTGGATGCGTTTGCCAATTACGGCTTTAACAAATGTTTGACTGGCGACACGCTTATTCCGGTGGCAGGCGGCGAACTGCGGCGCATCGAGGACTTGTACCGCGAGGGTCAAGGCGTGCACTTGCCCAGCGTGAACTCCAGTTACCGCCTGGAACTGCGCCCCACCGGAGAGTTTTTTGACAATGGCCCCCAGTCCGTGTGGCGGGTGAGAACCGCGCTGGGCCGCGAACTGACTGCCACCGCCAACCACCCGCTGCTCACGCTGGACGGCTGGCGCAACGTAGAGAACTTGCAGCCCGGCGACCGGATTGCCGCGCCTGCCCGCCTGCCCGAACTGGGGGCCGAGCAGTGGCCTAGGCACAAGGCCGCGCTGCTAGGCTGGATTCTGGCCGAGGGCAATACCTGCTACCTCCACGGCGCTTACCTGTACTCGCAAAGTGAAACCCAGGTGGCCGATATGGTTGCCTGCGCCGCCGCTTTTGCCAACACGCAGCCCAGCCTCAAGCAGCGCTCAGAGCAGCAGACTGTTTGGGACGTGTGCCTCGGCACCGGCGTGTGCGGCACTGGTGGTAAGTCCGGCGTGCAGCTGTGGCTGGAAGAACTAGGGATGGTCGGCGGCAGGGCCACCGAAAAGGCCCTTCCCGCCGCTGCTTTTCGCCTGAGCAATGCCAGCCTCGCCGTACTGGTCGGGCGCTACTGGTCGGGCGACGGCTTTATTTATGGCGCGGGCAACACGGCGCCCTACGCGGCCACCTCGTCGCGCAGGCTGGCGGACGACCTCGCCCACATCCTGCTGCGGCTGGGCATGGTCGCCAAAGTGACCGAGAAGCATTTTAGCGGCGCCCGTGGCGAGGACACGGCGAAGCGCACCGGGTACACGGTTCAGCTGGTCGGGCGGCGCAGCGTAGAACAATTCCTGGCGGTGGTCGGGCCGCAGCTGGTCGGGCGTGAAGCTCAGTTGGAAGGGTTGCGGGCGTCCTACGCCGCCGCGCCCGCCCGCCGCGAAACGGTGGACACTTTGCCCGCCAGCACCAAAGCCCGCGTGCAGGTCGCTCAGGACGGCAGCGGCCTGACCTGGCGCGGGGTGCAGACGCCGGAGCGCGGCTGTACCAAGGAGTTTGGCGCGTCTAAGGCCCATGAAAAGGGGGCCCATGAAAAGGGCTTGCACCGCGCCACCCTTCAGACGCCGGGCGAATGGTTTGACGCCCCGGAGCTGCTGGGCGTCTGCTCGGATGACCTCTACTGGGACACCATCACCAGCATCGAGGCGGCGGGCGAGGCGCAGACCTATGACCTGGAAGTGCCCGGCACCCACAACTTTGTGGCGAACGGGCTGGTCGTTCATAACAGCCATTCTGCTGCTTACGGGGTGATTACCTACCAGACTGCGTGGCTCAAGGCTAATTACCCCGTGCAGTTCATGGCGGCGCTTCTGACTGTCGAGCGCCGCGACTCCGACAAGGTGGCCGAATACGTCAGCGACGCCCGCAAGATGGACCTGCATGTGTTGCCGCCCGACATCAACCGTTCGAGCAGCGACTTTGCCGTAGCCGGTGAGGAAATTCTGTTTGGGCTGTACGCGATCAAGGGCCTGGGCGAAGGCGCGGTGCTCAGGATTTTGGAGGAGCGCGAGAAGTCGGGGCCGTACAGGTCGCTGGCCGATTTCTGCTCGCGCCTAGGCAACAAGGTGTGTAACCGCAAGGCGCTTGAAAGCCTGATCAAGTCCGGGGCCTTCGACGCCTTCGGTGAGCGCCACCAGCTGATGGAAAGCCTGGAAGACGCCCTGGAGGACGCCGCCGGAACCGCCGACATCAACGCTAAGGCCCAGAGCGGCATGAGCATGATGTTCGGTCTGGAAGAAGTCAAGAAGGAGCGTCCGCTGCGTCAGGGCGTCGCGCCGTACAGCGATCTCGAGCGCCTGAAGATCGAAAAAGACTCGCTGGGTCTTTACATTTCCGGCCATCCGTTGGAGCAGCACGAGGGCCTGCGTGAGGCCGCCAGCTGCCGGATTGCGGACCTCGACGCGTGGTTCACCACCCAGCAGGTGGCCCCCGGCAAACGGATCAAGGCTGTGCTGGCGGGGATGATCGAGGGCGTGGTCAAAAAACCCACCAAGTCCGGCGGTATGATGGCCCGCTTCATCCTGGCCGACGAATCCGGGCAGACCGAGCTGGTGGCCTTTTCCCGCGCCTATGACCGCATTCAGGAGCGCCTGATCAACGACACGCCCGCGCTGGTGATCGTGGAACTGGAATCGGAAGACGGTGGCCTGCGGGCCATTGCCGAGGAAGTTGTGAGCATCGAGCAGCTCAACGAGGTGCCCAAAGTCATGTACGTGACCATTGACCTCGAAACGGCCAGTCCCGACGCGCTGGGCGAGTTTCAGAGCGTGCTTGACGAATACGCCGGGCCGATGCCCACCTACCTGCGCCTGGAGACGCCCGAGCAGTTCGTGGTGTACCAGCTTGACCATGGCATGGGCAGCGCGGAGGCGATCAAGGCGCTCAACCGGACGTTTCCGTGGATCAGGGCGCAGCTGGCTTACGACCAGACCACCATTCTGGGCCGCTTTGCGCCCAAACCCCCAGCGTGGATGCAGCGGCAGCAAGGAAAGGGTGAGGGAATGCGGGCGTAACCACCTCATTACCATTCCCACACCTGGAAACCGCCGCGCAGCATCAGTGTGGAAAGCAAAGTGATTGGCGCAGTGGGCCGAGTGTCGGGTCATCTCTGGTTCAGGCCACCGCCAGCAGCCGCCCCTCCCGCGTGCGAATCTCCAGGCCGCTGACCGGGCGCTGCGCCGACCACTGCAAGGCGTCCAGCAGGTCGTCGGTTTCGCGCAGCACCTCGCTGCCCAATAGAATCTTGTACTCGCGCAGCGGCGCTGGGGGCGTCCAGCGTTCACCCGCCTCTTCCTTGATAAAGGCACTCGACATCCCCTGAATATGCCCCGGCACACCCTAAAAAAGGTGGGTCAGCACGGCCCTTTCCTTGAGGGATCGTTCAGGCCGCGCACGTCGCGCCGGGCCGCCAGGGTCAGTGTGGTTTCCAGCTGCCGCCCGTCGTGGATGTAGGTCAGCGACACCCGTTGCCCGATCTGGAGGTTTTCGACCACCCGGATAAAGGCGTTGGCGTCCGGTGTGGCGGTGCCGTTCACCTGAACAATCACGTCGCCCAGCTGTTTCAGATTGCCGTTCTGGTCTACCGCGCAGCCCCGCAATCCGGCTTTCTCGGCGGGGCTGCCTGCCACCACATGCGCCACGACGGCGCCCGGCGGGTCGGTCTGTCCGCTGTGGGTCGGGTCCAGCACCAGCCCCGCCACCGGCGTATCACGTTTTTCGCCCCGCAGCAGCGCCCGCATCAGCTCGCTGCCTTGCATTAACGGCACCGCGTAACTGGCCTGGGTCGCGCCCGCCGCACTTTCACGGATGTAACTGATGACACCGGTCGCCCGCCCGCTAGCGTCAATAATCGGGCCGCCGCTGTCGCCCGGAGCCAGCGGCGCCGAAAGTTCCATGGTGTCCTCGGGAAAGTCGGCGCGGCCCGCTTCCACGTTCAGGCGCAGCAGTTGCCCCCGGCGCGGCTGCAAAAAGTCGCCGTGACTGTTGCCGACGGCTAGCACGCTTTCGCCCAGGCGCGGGGTGCGGGTGGTCAGTTTTAAAAAGGGAAAAGGGCCGCCGCGCCCCACCTGGAGCAGCGCCACGTCGCGCCGCGCGTCAAAGCCCATGACCCGTGCAGGCAGGGTAGTGCCTGAAAGCGTCCGCACCTGAAACAGCTGCCCCGTGCTGACTACATGGTAGGCCGTCAGCACATGACCGCCCGCGTCTATAAAAAATCCGGTGCCCAGGCCGCCCCGGTTCTCGGTCACGTTCAGGCTCTCGACCTGCACGGTGGCTGGGCGCACTTTCCCGAACAGCGCCATCGTCTCGGGGGGCAGGTCACCCGGCAGGCTTGGGCTGACCGGAGATGGGCTAGGCGTCCCCTGAGAGGTGCTGGGCTGGTGGGCGGGCACGATGTAAGCCCACAGCGACAGGAGCAGCAGGGCAGGTAAGAGCAACTTCGGGCGGCGCACCCGCAGAGTGTACGTGCCAGGGCGTGCCAAGGCGTAGGGCAGGGGCCACAAAAGTCGCGTGGCTCGCTCACCTGTGACCCGCGTCAGAGGTTTGTGCCAAGTCGCTCCATATACTGGGCTTGACATGATTGAGCCATCCCTTGCCCTGTACGGCGAAGCGTTCGCCCGAGTCGACCAGCAGCTAGAAGAACTGTTGGAACAGACTGGCGTGCGCTATTGCCTGCTTGTAGACCGTAAAGGCTTTGTCCTTTCCCACAAAGAAGCCCTCTGGGCCCCCCGTCCCCCGGCCCTCGACAGCGTGGCCACGCTGGTCGCCAGCAACGCGGCGGCCACCGCAGCCCTGGCGAATATGCTGGGCGAACGCACCTTCAGCGAGCAGACCCACCAGGGCGAGAACGGTACGTTGTACGTCGAGTCGGTCGGCGGAGACGCCCTGCTGACCCTTATCTTCGATGCTTCGGTGGCCCTGGGTAAGGTCAAGGTTTACACCCGTAAATCTATCGAAAAACTGGCTGTTATCCTCGACGAAATCAAGGATATTCCTGAACCGCAACTGAGCAACGATTTTAGTGCAGGTGCGACAGCGCTGCTGGATGACCTCCTCGGATAAGTGCCTTCTCATAGCGGCCCTGTGCCCAGCCGCAGCGGTCATCATCCCCTTTGAGCTTCGTTTCTGGAATCAGGAGGTCATCACGTGAGTACCATCAACTTCGCCGCCCGCGAAATCAACTGCAAGATCGTCTACTACGGCCCCGGTATGTGCGGCAAGACCACCAACCTCAGGCATGTGTTCAGCCGCGTCCCCGAGCATCTGCGCGGCGAGATGGTCTCGCTCGCCACTGAAGACGAGCGCACCCTCTTCTTCGACTTTCTGCCGCTCGACCTCGGCAGCGTGCAGGGCTTCAAGACCCGTTTTCACCTGTACACCGTTCCCGGACAGGTGTTTTACAACGCCAGCCGCAAACTGATTCTGCGCGGCGTGGACGGCATCGTCTTTGTGGCCGACAGCTCGCCTAACCGCCTGCGGGCCAACGCCGAGAGTATGCGTAACCTGCGTGAAAACCTCGCCGAGCACGGCATCGATGTCAAGGATGTGCCGATCATCCTTCAGATCAACAAGCGCGACCTTCCCGACGCGCTGCCCGCCGATATGATTCGCGCCGTGATCGACCCGCGCAAGGAACTTCAGACCTTCGAGGCCTCGGCCAGCCAGGGCGTGGGCGTGTTCGAGACCCTCAAGGCCGCCAGCCGTCTGGTGCTTGAAAAGTTGTCGCAAAACCGCTGAGTTCACGGCTCACCCTCCTCCAACGCTGAGTCCCGTTTCCTTATCCCTTCCGTCGCTAGCGGGAGCGCTCTGAATATGGTGCTTGGTTAATCCAGTATTTGCTTATACGGGTGCCGTTTTGATCAAGAAGCGGTCAGGCCCCTTTCTGGGCGCTGTTCTGCGAGTTCATGCCGCGAAATCCGTATTTTTTCGCCTCCGCTCGGGTTGAATCCAAAATGGCCTGGTTCAATCGGCAGTCTGTACAACCCCGCTTTCGTTCAAGAAAGCCGCAACTTTTGGATGGTGCTTGTCTCAGGGAACTTGTCTAGAGTAGAACATGTGATGACTGTTGTTCAGCCCCCTACACGCCATTTACGCTGGCTAATTCTCGGCGGCGTCCTGTTGGCGCTGCTGAGCCTGGGGCTGATTCCCGACATGCGCCTCTTTTTTCAGCGCGGTTACGAGGCCCTCAGTTCGCAGAATCCGGAAGTGACCCGCAGCTTCGTCAAGGGTCTGGGCTGGGCTGGGCCTCTGGCTTTGCTGGCGGCGTTCATGGTGCAGGCGATTGTTCCGGTCATGCCTTCGCTGGTCATCACGGCGGTCGCGGTTCGCGCCTACGGGTTGGTCGAGGGGTTTGTCATCGTCTACCTTGGGGCGCTGCTGGGTGCGGCGGCAGGCTACGGCCTGGGCCGGGCACTGGGCGACCCCCTGGTTCGTGCCCTTGCCGGTGAGCGTGCCCGGAACGAGGCCCACCGCTTTACCGCCAAAAGTGGTGTTCAGGGCGTCATGCTGGTTCGTCTGATGCCCATCTTGCCCTCCGAGGTCATAAGTCTGGTGGCGGGGGCCGTGGGCATGGGCTTCCGGCCCTTCATGCTGGCAACGGCGCTGGGAATCCTGCCGGTCACGCTGCTGGTCGTGTGGCTCTCGGGCAGCCTGCAACGTCTGGTGGTCGGCTTGGGGATTTTTTCGGTGCTGGTCGCCGTGGTCGCTCTGGGGCGCTGGGCTGTGCATAAACGTCGCCTGGTCGCGGCCTAATAAAACTTCAATAAGTAGGCCGCTTGCGAAAGTGGGTAGTTGGTTGGAACTATTCCCGACAATCCTTGCGTAAAGTCCTTGAGAACGCATTTTTCTCAATTGGATTTCCCAAGCAAAAGGTGCCGGTCTTACCTTTTACGAGGTTTTCGGGTTCATCTCTTGATTCGCGTCGGTTTCGCCAAAAACATAATCCTGTGCCGGACGGTGCACACGACTGGGCAAGTTGGAACTATGACCGACAACTACCCGAAAGTGGGGGTCGGGCCACCCTGAATCTCCGCTTTCTCCGAGCAGGGCAAGAAGGCAAAAGGAGCTGCTGGTAGAAGCAGAGCAGCTTCCGGTACTTTTCCCGAATCGGCGGGACTGTAACCGGGAGTTGTTTACCTTTAATAACTCTGTAAGATTCCCCTCATTAAGCTGAAGCCATGATTCAGTCCATCAATGAAGCTTCAGCGGCCTTTTTTGGTGCCTTCTACGGATGGAATTATTTTTCAGGCAGAACCCGGCGGCGGGACTACTGGTTGTTTACGCTGGTCAGTGGCGTCTTCGGATTTTCCTTGCGATGCTGGCTATCTTGACGACGCAGCCTCACTCGTCTTTCAATTTCTTCAACATCCTCTACTACATTTTTGCTTTTCTGGTGATCATTCCTTCTATTGCTGTCAGCGTTCGCCGCTTACACGACACGGGCCGGAGCGGGTGGTGGTGGTTTATTCAGTTTGTTCCTCTCGTCGGCTCTTTTGTGCTGTTGTACTTTCTGTGCCTCGATAGCCAGCCGGGAGAAAACAAGTGGGGGGCCAACCCTAAAACTGGTGCTGGTGCAGTCGCGCCGGTCGAAGCCTGGTAATACGGACTCCGGTTAAAAGGTTGGCAAAACCTTTCGGCTCTTCCTGGATTCCAGGGAGCTGAGGGCGCTCTGATAAACTATCAGCATGCTGAGCTTAGAACAGTTCTCCGAATGATGGGCACGTCGGAACAACACCGCCGCCCCCTTCAATCTACGTCCTGCTCTTTCTTTTTGACTCGTTCCACTCGCCAAAAACATGGTCAAAAGAGCACTATCTTTGTGCAAAATGCTCTAAATCTTTGCGCGAACTTCGGTAGGCTATCGGCCACTCTCTAGGCGCTCCTCTCAATCCCAGTCCCATTCGCGCCAGTCGCTGGCCTGGGCCACGGCCTGCGGGTCGGTGGCCTGGGACCCCGTTTTTTTCTTTGTGCCGGTCTGGTTCTGCTGGCCAGGAGCCGGAAACCAGTCGTAGACTTGCGACAGCGCCAGATCGAGCTGTTCGAGAAGCAGGGCACGCAGGTGCGCCGCCTCCCGTTGCCCCAGCGGCTTGGAGGCCGCCGCGATTTCACGTTCCAACTTGCTCTGGGTGCGTTCCAGGCCCGCCAGATACGGCTCCCGCGCCTTGCGGGTCGCGCCCTTACGCAGCGGCTCGGGGTGAACAGTCGGCACATAGCTCCCGGCGGCACTCCGCAGCAGCGCGGCGCGTCTGGCCTCACGGGTTTCGCGGGCGCGGGCGGCGCGTTCACGGGCGTCGGCCGCTCTGGCCTGAGCCGCCAGAAAGTCGTCCTCGCGCTCAGCCTCGTTGACACGCTCCTCGCGGTAGAGCTTCACGGGAGGCAGGCGACGGCGACCCATCTTCAGCCCGTTGAGGCGCGTGTCGTCGTGTTCGCCCAGAAATTTCTGGATCATGGCGGGCGTCCAGCCCCGGGCCTTGAGATCCTGGGTCGCCAGAAATCCGGGCGGATTGATGGGCGGCGACCATCTCTCGCGGCTCATGGCTTCCCAGTGGGCCGTTCGGCGGGTCGGTTCATGAGAGCTGCGCGGCTTCCCACTCACGGCGCAGCAGGTCGTAACGTACGCTGTCGAAGCGCTCGCCGCCGACTACGCGGGCTTCCCGCACGCGCATACACTCGCGGAAGCCCAGGCGCAGGGCCGCGCGGATCATGCGCTCGTTGCCGCTCCAGGTGGTAAAAGTCAGGGTGTGCGCGTCGGTCCAGTCGAGCGTGTCCTGCACCCACAGCCTCAGCGCCCGCGTACCCACGCCGCCCCCCCAGTAGTGCGGATTGAAGATCAGGATGCCTAAATCCCACCACCCATTGCCCTCCGGCTCTTCCTGATCGCGGTTGACCAGCCCCACGACCTCGCCGTCCACGTCGATCACGCGCTCGTCGGCCTCGGGTGCGGTGGCCTGCAAAAAGCGGATGTAAGCCTGCATGGTTTCGGTGGTCTGCTCGGCAGGCGAATAGGGCGAGTCCCAGCGCCGCCACTCGGCCCGTGGATCGGTCAGCCAGCGCTGCATGGTCGGAATATCGTCGGGGCGGCGGTCACGCAGCACGACAGGTAAGGTAAACAAGTCTTGCACGGCTTAATCCTAGCGTGTGGGACAGTGAAAACTTGCTTGGTCGGCTTGAGGGGCAAAACAGACGCGCTGATGGGCGCTGCTATACATGGTGTTCTTCCAGATCGGGCACAGCTCGACCGGCAAAGTGGTGTTGATAGAACGGCGCGGGCATGATGCGGGCTAGTGCATTGATCCGCCCAGCGTAGTTCGCTCAGCGTGAGGCGGAGGTCACGCCGCCCCCCAGACCGCTTCAGCATCTTTCCCGCTGCGGCTCAAAAGCCTGTAGCCTGAGCAGGTGCGTCGTCCGGCCCCCGCTGAGGTAACCCGCTCTTGAATCTGAAATATGATCTCCACCTGCCGCTCATCGTGCTGGCGCTGCTCGCCGTGGGCCTGTTGACGGTCAGTACCGCCGCGCTCTCGCCGCGCGTGTCGCCGGGCATTTTCAGTAAACAATTGATGGGCGTATTCCTCGCCGCCCTTCCCATCGGGGTAATGTGGTGGGCAGGCCGTGACCGCCTCTACCGCTTTGCGCCGCCGCTGTACGCCTCCGCACTGCTTTTGCAGGCCAGCACCTTCTTGATCGGTAAGGAGGTCAACGGGCAGCGCAACTGGATCATGCTGGGGCAGGTGCAGTTTCAGCCGCTGGAAATCCTGAAACTGGCACTGATCCTGATGCTGGCCGTGACCCTGCGGCGCGGTTACGAGGGCTGGCGCACCTACGCGGCGGCTTTCGCGGTGTTTTTGCCTGCGCTGGCGCTGGTCGTTACCCAGGATTTCGGCGGCGCGATGATCCTGGCTGTCATGTTCGCAGTTATGCTGCTGGCGGCCCGGATTCCCTGGTGGCACGCTCTGCTGGCGGCTTTGGCGCTTGGGGTGGCCTTTCCTACGGCGGTCTACCCGCACCTGGCCCCCTATCAGCAAAAGCGCCTGACTATTTTTCTGAACCCCTACACCGACCCGCGCGGCGCGGGCTATCAGGTCATTCAGAGCACCATCGCGGTGGGGTCGGGGGGGCTTCAGGGCAAGGGCTACAAGCAGGGCAGCCAGTCGCACAACGGCTTTTTGCCCGAGGCCGATACCGACTTTGCCTTCAGCACTTGGGCCGAGGAACAGGGCTTCGTGGGGGCGGTCAGCGTGCTCATTCTGTACGGCCTGCTGCTTTGGCGGCTCTCGCGTATGGCGGCCCGCAGCCCCCGCTTGCAGGATCAGATTCTGATGGCGGGCGTGCTGGCCCAGGTCGGGTTTCAGGTGCTGGAAAACATCGGCGCGGCGCTGGGCCTGTTGCCCCTCACTGGCATTACGCTACCCCTCATCAGCTACGGCCTGAGCAGTCTGGTCAGCACCCTCAGCACCCTTGGGCTGGTCTACGTGGTCTACCGTGACCGTTACGGCGTGATCGCCTGAGATAACCAGATTCAATCGGCAGTCCGTATAGGTTAAAAAGACCTGCGAACCGTTGATTTACCTGACTTTTTCCTCATCTTCCGGGGCGTACAGTACAGACCTATGGAATTTCGCAATCTGGGAAAAAGTGGTCTGAAAGTCTCCGAAGTGGCCCTGGGAGGCTGGGAAACCTACGGCATCAACGATGACGCTTCCAAGGTGGTGGGCGACATCGTTCGCCGGGCGTACGACCTGGGCGTAAATTACTTCGACCAGGCCGACGTGTATGCCAGGGGGCAGTCTGAACAGTTGATGGGCGAGGTGCTCAGGGAATTTCCTCGCCATACCCTGGTCATCGCCAGCAAGGTCTTCTGGCCCATGAGCGACCATGTCAACGACCGGGGGCTGTCACGCAAACACGTGCTGGAAAGCATCGACGCCAGCCTTAAGCGCCTGGGCACCGATTACCTCGACATTTATTTTGCCCACCGCTACGACCCCGAAGTGCCGATGGAAGAAATCGTGATGGCCTTTGACCAGGTCATCCGCGACGGCAAGGCGCTGTACTGGGGCACCAGCATGTGGCCCGCCGCCCGCATCGCCCAG
>NZ_JAGLBG010000049.1 GCF_018260405.1 Deinococcus sp. | reverse complement strand
GCATGGGGCGGGCGCGACGTTTTTCGTGACCGAGCCAGCCTGCCGGGAATTTCCACACGCGCTGGAGGAACTGCGCCGCAGCGGGCAGCAGCTCGAAGCCCACGGGCGCTGGCACACCCAGGCGCTGCTGCTCTGGCCCTGGCGCGAGTGGCAGCAGATCGCGTGGCACCCGCGCCCGGCCAGCGACCCCGACCCGCACTTTTACCGCCCGCCCTACGGAGGCCACAGCCCGCTGACCCGCCTGTTCGCCCGGCTGCTGAGGCGGCAGGTGGTGCTCTGGGACAGCGAAAGCCGCGACTGGACCGCGCCCAAGTGGACTTCTGAGACGGCGGCGGAACTGGCCCGCCAGACCCTGGAGCGTACCCGCCCCGGCAGCGTCATTTTGCTGCACGATGGCCCCGGCGTTACCCCCGAATTGCTGCGGCCCCTGCTGGAAGGGCTGGCGCAGCGCGGGTGGCAGGCCGTGAGGCTAAGCGAGTTGCCGCCTCAGCGCATCGGGCTGCGTGACGGGCTGCGGCGAGTATGGCAGAGTTACGGAGGATGACGCCGGGTTCCACTCCTCTACACCCGCCTGTCCTGGCCCAGCGGCTCGGGGCGGTCATCGGGCGCGGAACCGTCATTGATCAGGAGGCCCAGCGCCAGTTGATCGGCCCGGAGGGCACGCTGAGCACCCAGCTGTGCCGCCTGCTGGACGGCAGTCTAAGTGAGGTGCGCGGGCTGCTGGAAGTGCGGGCCGACCTGCCGCCGCGCCGCCCACACAGCTGGGCGCTGCTGACCGAGTTCGAGAACGCTGCCTGGCCTATCGTGGCTCTGAGCCATCCCCCCGCCCTTTCAGCGCTAGAAACGGCGCGAATTGCGCGGCATCTGGCGGTTTCGCACGTGGCGATGGATCAGGCGAATTACCGCCAGTGGGCCCAGAAAAAAGACAACCAGGACGGTACGGAAGCGCTGCTCCGCGAGCTGTGCGGCGAACAGCCCCCGACCTGGGCTACGCTGCTGACCGCCGTGACCACCGTCCAGGTGCGACTGACTATGCTGCACACCTGGGGCGTTCTATCGGCCTATCTGGGCCTTAACCACGGGTGCCTTGTGGAAGCGGCCCGCTTCCTGCTGGCCCGCCTGAACGAGCATCCGGCCCTGATCGAGCAGCCCGGACCCTACGCGGCGCAGGCCCTCTGGGCGTCACTGTGGCTGCTGCACGGCGGATTGCCCCTGGGCAGCCCGGCCCAGTTGGATCTGCTGGCCCGCAGTCTGCGCACTCTGCCTGAGCGCACGGCCTGGGCCGAGTTGCCGGAGTTGGAAACGCTCTACGCCCAGTTGGGCGACATTTTGCCCGAGTTGACCCCAGCCGCCCGCCGCGAACTCAGCGAAAGCCTGCACGGCATCCGGCCCACAGACCCGCATATCGTCACCACGGGGCTGGCGGCGTCGCAGCGGCCCGGACAGATGGCCTACTGGCTACGGCGGGCCAACGAGGTGCAACTGGTCGTGTGCAAGGCTCCTGCGCCGGGAGAACTGCTGAACGTCTATGCGTGGCGCTGGAAAGTGCGCTAAGGGCTGCACGGAGGTTATAAAGGGCGTTCAAGATTTCTCAGTCGCTGACCCTGACGACGCAGTGATCGAGACTGACCTTCACGCGCCCACACCCGGTACACCCGTCCCCAGGACATCCTCGGGCAGGGCGACGCAGCCCATAACCGCTGTCGCTGCCGCTACCGAAGGCGAGGCAAGGTAGATCTGGGCTTCCTTGTCACCCATGCGCCCAATAAAGTTGCGGTTCGAGGTGCTGACGCAGACCTCGCCCGGAGCCAGCACCCCCTGGTGACGGCCCATGCAGGGGCCGCAGCCCGGCGTTCCAAACACGGCCCCGGCGCGTTGCAGCGTCAGCATGGTGCCGTCCTCGAGCGCCTGCTCCATGACCTGCGAACTGGCTGGAATCACCAGCAGTCGGGTCGCGGGGTTGACCTTGCGCCCCCGGAGCACCTCGGCGGCGGCGTGCAAATCCTCGATGCGCCCGTTGGTGCAGGTGCCGATAAAGACCTGATCGACCTTCAGGCCACGCAGTTCGGACACGTCATGCACGTTGTCCACCTCGCTGGGCGCACTCATGCGGGGGTTAAGCGCCGTGAGGTCGATCTCGATTTCACGCACGTAGGCCGCGCCCTCGTCGGGGTAGACCCAATCGGGGATGTCGTAGCCGTAGTCGGTCAGAATTTCGCCGCCCGGCACCACCAGGCCCGACTTGGCTCCGGCCTCTACACAGAGGTTTGCCAGGGTCATCCGCTCGCCGCGCGTAAAGCGGTTCCCGGCATGCATCTCGATACTCTGGTAGGTCGCGCCGTCTGCGCCCAGCACACGGATCATTTCCAGCGCCACATCTTTGGCCCCCACGCCTGGGCGCAGGTCGCCCGTGAACATCACCTTGACGCTTTCGGGCACACGCAGCCAGATTTTGCCGCTGGCTGCCGCCAGAGCGATGTCGGTGGCCCCCATGCCGCTGCCGAAAGCCGCCACCGCGCCGTAAGTCGTGCTGTGGCTGTCGCTGCCCAGCACAATCCAGCCCGGCTGGGCCAGTCTCTCTTCCATCAGCACCTGATGGCAGATGCCGCGCCCGACCTCGAACAGCCGCACGCCCGTCTGAGCCGCGTATTCCCGCGCTTCCTTGTGCGACTGCGCCACCGAGACGCTGCTGGCCGGGGCCACGTGGTCGATCACGATGCTGACGCGCCCGGGGTATTTGGGTTTGGCCCCCAGATCACGCTCCATGCGCTCGATAAAGCTCTGGGCAATGCTGTCGACGACCATCACCTGATCGACTTCGACCACCGCGAGGTCGCCCGCATACACGATTTGGTCGCCCCGGTGGGACAGAATCTTTTCAGCCATGGTCTGGGGTTGAGGAGCCGTCATACGTTCTATTGTGCCGCGCTTGCCAGGTGAAGACGGCAACGTGGGTTACGTGTGTAAAGCCTGGCCCAATCTGTACAGGGTCATGCTGGACTGGCCCCTGCCCATCCAGGAAAGTTCTAGGCGTTTCCTGAGCAGTTCGTGTAAGGTGTACACTGTTTGAGAAGCCGGGTGAGATTCCCGGTTGTTTGTACGGGTAGGCAGCCGCTACCGCTTACTCGTGAATTCGTTCACAGGAGCACTTAACCATGAAAACCCTAATCCTCGGTGCTGGTTACGCAGGTCTGGCCGTCGCTACTCAGCTTAAGCCCACCCCCGGTCTGGAAACCCTGCTGGTCGAACAGAACTCTTACCACACGTTTGAAACCCGCCTGCACGAGGCCGCGGCGCACAATACCCGCGTCACGCTGCCTATCATTCCGCTTTTAAAGGGAACGGGCGTGCACTTTGAACAGGCCCAGGTCGAGAGCGTCAATATCGACGAAAAAGAAGTCATCATGAAAGATGGCCGCGTCCTGCTGTACGACACCCTGGTGGTCGGACTGGGCAGCGTGACCAACTTTTACCGTATCCCCGGTCTGGCCGAGAACGCCTCCGAGCTCAAGAGCATCGACGACGCCGATGAAATCTTCAACTTCATCAACCGGGCTTACAGCAGCGACTACGAAGGCAACCGCGACATCGTGGTGGGCGGCGCTGGCCTGACCGGCGTGGAACTGGTCACCGAACTCGCGCAGCGTGCAGAGCAGCTGAGCAAGGCCCGTGGCCTGCCGACCATCAACATCTACCTCGTTGAAGCTGGTCCCCGGATTCTGCCCGTACTCGACGATGCGTTGCGGGCCAAGGCCCAGAAGACCCTGGAAGATTACGGCATTCACATCATGGTCGGCCACCGACTGATGCAGGCCACCACCGACAGCGTGACCGTGCAGACCGCCGACGGACAGCAAAAAGTGCTTCCGGCAGGCAAGATTATCTGGACCGGTGGGATTCAGGCCCGCGACATCGTCAAGGGCGAGAAGCTGGAAAAAGGCCCCGGTGGCCGCATCGCCGTGGACGAGTTCCTGCGGGCCAAAAACTACCCCGAAGTGTTCGTGATCGGCGACATGAGTCTGGCGATGAACCAAGAAGGCAAACCCGTGCCCACCACCGCGCAGCACGCCGGGCAGCAGGGCCGCCTGACCGGTAAGAACATCATGCGTCTGGCCCGCAACGAGGAGCTGAGCCCCTACGAACCTACCAGCCTGGGCGAATTCGTAAGCCTCGGCGGTCTGATGGCCGTCGGCTGGATGAAACTGCCCTGGAACCAGAAGCTCGCCATAACCGGCGGTATGGCCCACGTCATGAAGAGAGCCAGCGAATGGAAGTGGCGCACCAGCATCGAGTAAGCCGCATTGAGTACTAGGGCCTCCGATAGAGTGGTTTGCAAAAACAGCCTAGTTCGAGCGGACTCGTAAAGCTGCGCCAACCCTAGAGAGTTGCGCCGCAGAGCGAGTGGGAGCAGGGCGGACTGTCGGGCGTGGCGTTGGCAACCCAGTGCCCCCGCCAGTTGTTAACGAAACAGACGGCAGCTTGTATAGCCTTCTACCGTTAAAAGTTGAAGTGAAGAAAAGAAGGCCGGAACGAGCAAGCGCGGTTCCGGCCTTCTTCTGATCCAGTTTTCTGGTTCAGTTGCCGGGCGGCGTGTAACTTGGTGTGCCCTCCACGGGCGGTTCGGTCAGCGGTGGGAGTTGATTACCAGCGGCTGGAGCGCTGCCGTCGCCAGAACCGGTATTCCCGGAATCGGAAGGCTGCAACGTAACGGTGCTGCCCGGATCATCAGCAGACGCCGGAGCACCGTTGCCCTGAGGTGGCGCTGGTACGTCCTGCTCGTTGAGGACAGGTGCCGGGTCAGGATTGGCTGGCACGACCGGGTCGGGGGCCTGCGCTGCCGCTGCTGATTGCTGCGCTGCTGATTGTTGTGGGGGCGCTGCGGCGGAGGCAGGTGCCGGGAGCGGCGCTCCCCCCATCTGCGTACCGGCGCTCCCGGCCCGGCCCGTGCCGTCGTACTCTGCCGGGTCCTGCTTCTCCTCGCCGCTGCGTAGCGCCATGTCGACGCCGCGAACGGTCTGGTAAGTGATGCCGCCCGGTTCCTTGAACGTCGTCTGGCTGTGACCCTGCAAGGCCCCCGCCACCGACTGCTGCCAAACCGGGGTAGGCACCGTGCCCGAATAGGCCCAGTCAGGTAACGCTCCCCCCTGCTCCTTGCCTACCCAGACGGCCCCCGAAACCAGCGGCGTCACCCCGACGAACCATAAATCCTTGACCTCGTTGGTGGTGCCGGTCTTGCCGCCGACCTGCCAGCCGTCGATGCGGGCGCGGGTCGCTAGGCCACCCTGCGAGGCTTGTAGGTCATTAACCACGCCCCGGATCATGTCGAGGCCCAGCCAAGCCGTCTGCTCGTCCCAAACGCGGCGGCTGACCGGCGCGTGGGTGTACAGCACCTTGCCGCTCTTGTCGACAAAGCGCCGCACCAGATACGGCTCGTAGTAGACCCCACCGTTAGCAAACGGCGCATAGGCCGCCGCCATTTGCAGTGGGCTGGCTTCCAGCGTGCCAATGCTGAGACTCAGGCCCGCGTTGGTGGGCGGCGTAAAACCCAGTTCGCGCAGCTTGGTCTGGAAGGTTTCCATGCCGATTTCCTGGCCGATACGTACGGTAGGCAGGTTCAGACTGTGATCCAGGGCGTAACGCATGGTTACGTAACGCCCGGTCCAGTGGCGGTCATAGTTCATAGGCTGGTAGTCGCCCTCGATAGGCGAATCAAGCACGGTGTCCTTTTGCTTCCAGCCTTTGGAAAGCGCCAGAGTGTACAAAAAGGGCTTGATGCTGCTGCCCACTTGCCGCCGCGCCTGGGTCGCATTGTTCCAGTCGTTGGGACGCACCCCGTCAAAAAGGTTCTGACCAACCAGCGCCATCGCCTCGCCGTTGGCCGGGTTGACCAGCGCAATACCCATCGTCGCGCCGCGCGGCATGTTGGACTGCAAGCTGGCCTTCTCGGCGGCCTGCTGCGCCTGCACGTCCATGCCCGTGTAGATTTTGCCACCGTCGTACAGCGCCTTGCGAGTGATCTTGCTCAGCAGTTCCTTTTCGACGGCCTGAAGGTAGTAGTAATACTGAAACTGGTTGTTGTTGCGCCTACGTTCGTTGGCCGCGTCGATGTTTTCCTGAAGCCGCGCGGGGCGTTCTAGGCTAGCCGACCTGAGGGTGCCGTCGCCGTTCCACGCGATGCGCCAGCCCGCCGGATAGATCGGGGTTTTCCAGGCTTCGTCGGCCTGCGCCCGCGTAACGCGCCCGTCCTCGACCATGCGTCCCAGCAGGCCCTTCATAAGGGGACGGTACGACTGGAAACTCTTGTAGCGGCGGTTCGGCGCGGGGATGATGGTCGCCAGATACACACTCTCCGCGAGGTTGAGGTCCTTGGCATCCTTCTTGAAATACGCCGTCGCTGCGCTCTGAGCGCCCACGATGTCGCCGCGCCCGCCGTCGCCCCAGTACACGATGTTGAGGTAGGCGTTTAGAATCTGGTTCTTGTCGAAGTCGCGGTCAAGCTGATAGGCCAGCACCGCTTCCTTGAACTTGCGCTCGGGGGTGCGGGCCGCGTGCAGGTCGGCCAGCAGCGTATTTTTGACCACCTGCTGCGTGATGCTGCTGCCGCCCTCCAAATCCTTGCGAATCAGGCCCTTGATAAGGCCACGGGCAATGCCCATATAGTCCACGCCGTGGTGCTCGAAAAAGCGGCGATCCTCGCTGGTCACGACAGCTTTTTGCAGGTACGGGCTGATATCGCTCAGTTTCAGCAGGTCGCGGTTGACCCCGTTGCCGCTGCCCAGGCTAGGGGAGAGCGTACCAATCAGAATGCCGCTGCGGTCGTACACGCGGGTCTGACCGCTGAACTCCAGCACGTCAAGGTCGGACACGTTGGGCAGGTTGCGGCCCCACACAAACCACAGCACGGCCAATGCAGCAAAGGCCAGCAAAATTAGGCCAGACAGCAGGCGAAAAAACCAGAGCAGACAGCCGAGCGAAGCTTTGCGCGAAACTGGCGGATCAGCGCCATCCGGTAAAGCAGCTTGAGAACGGGAACGGCGCGTCATGACCTACAGGATAAAGCGAGAAGGCAAAAAGTAACGTCCGTCAAAAGATGAGGCAGCGCAAGGCAGGGCACCATCACACATTCCAGCCGATTACCCTTCCTCGGGCACGCCGCACGTTTCGCGGCTAACGAACTGTTCCAGGCGTTTGCGGTGGCGGCTGCTCCAGTCGATACTGGGGCGCTGATCGCTCTGCGGCAGGTAGCCTAGGCGGTAGACCGCCATCAGTTCAAGGTCGTCCGGGACGTGCAAAAGCTGCTGGATGGCCTGCCACTGGCGCGGGATTTCCATCGGCGTGCTCACAAACTGAATGCCCAGGCCCAGCGCCCCCACCGCGTTCCAGATATTCTCGACCGCTGCCCCCAGCCCGAACACGCTGTAAAACCCAGAAAGCTGGCCCGGCACATACTCGGTTTTGTCGAGCAGCGCGGCCAGCAGCAGCGGACTGCCAGCCACCAGTTTGCGGTTTTCCTCGCCGAGCTTTCGCGGCACCCCCAGCTGCCGCATCAGCTTCAGGCCCGCATCCGAAAAAACCTGTCTGGTAAAGGGTTTCAGCGGCCCCGGCAGGTGATCGATATGAATGCCGTCGCGCCGCTCGTCGAGTTCGGCCTGGGTAAAACGGAAGTAGCGCCGGTAGCGCTCGAAAAAAATCCCGGCGTCGATCAGTTCGGTCATGCTCTCGCCGGAAATCTGAGCAATCTCGGCAATGGTCGCGGGGTTTTCGATCAGCACGAACCGCCACGGCTGTGAATTGAAATGGCTGGGCGCGGCCTGGGCGACCCGCATCAGCAGGTGCTGGTGCTCACGGCTGACCGGGTCAGGTTTGAACGGGCCGTTGGTCGTGCGGCGCGAGAGCATTCCTTCAATAAGTTCCACCCTGCCAAGGTAGCCCACTCCAGCCCAGCCGGGTCCTTCCAGACATTTTCCCTGTGCGCTGGTCTGGCGGCAGGAGACGGCTGCGCCACAACCACAACAGCGCCCACTGGTCTCGGCGCGGCTCAAGGCAGACAACGCGCTGCCCGTGCCCTATCCGCGCCACTGTGTTGCGGCACTCGCTCGGCGGGCGGGCGCTACCGCTTCGGCAGCCCGCAAGGCGAAAGCCGTATTATACGGATTCCGATTGATTTGGTGCAGTTCCGAATCAATCCGAGCGGATGCGAGTAGGAACAACATACGGGTTTCGCGGTATGGAGCCGCAGGCGGTGTCTTCCCGACTGTGGCGGAATTTAGCGGAATCCGTATTACCAGGCCCCCCACGCCCCAACAACGTAGGCCGCCGCACAGGCCAGGGCCAGCTGCCAGTGCCCTGCGCGGCCCGGTCTGGTGCGCGTCATGCCGAGCAGCAGCGCCAGCGCAGGCAGCAGCGCCCACCAGCGTCCGCCGACCAGCAGGGTGAGCACCACAGCCGCGAGCGTGCCCACACAAACGGCAAAAAAAAGGGCGTGGTGCGGCCAGCGGGCCTGATCCTTACGCCAGCCGAGTTGCAGGCTCAGGCCCAGCAGCAGCAGCGCCGCCAGCAGCGCCGCCGTGACGCCCACCGCCGCGTGACCAGCCGCCTCAATCTTCATCTTGGCCTTCATCTGAGGCGTCGGCGGCCTGGGCTTCGAGATGCTGGGCCACATGTTCCTCCAGCTGTCCCAGGCGGTGCGTCACCGGATCGCTAGCAACAGCGCTGGCAACTGCCAGACAGACCACGACCACCAGCAGGTCAAGCCGTTTGGTATCCAGGTCCACGAAGGCCAGGGCCGCCAGCGCCAGTGCGCCCACGATCAGCGCGAACCCGCTGCGGTCCAGCAAGGGAAGCCGGGCCACCCGCAGCGTGACCAGGCGCAAAAAGGTCAGCGAAACGAAGGCGATAACCAGCGACCACACCACAAACTGCTGCTGCACCGCGACCTCGTGCGAGTCGGCGCTGCTCAGGCCGTGGCCGATCCCCACACCAAGCACCACCAGACTAAGGGTAAACGGCAGGTGGCCGTACAGCCACGCCAGCATCCGTCCCTCGCGCCCTTCCACGCGGGCCGAAAGCAGCGGCAGGGCGTGGGTCTGATCGAAATAAAGCCGCCAGAGCGCCACGACGGTAGCCATCGACAAGAAGGCGGGCCACAGCGTCATCCAGCTTAGGGCCTGCTTGCGCCCGCCCCCCACGATCTCATTGACGATGCCCCCCATGGCGATGATCTGAAGCAGCCCGACCCGTTCGGGTAGGTGGCCCTCGTGTGGCAGGGCGCTGCGGTTCCTGTCCCGGACAAGCACTGGCGTGACCACGTCAATCAGCAGGGCAAAGCACCACAGGCCCACCTGCCAGGCCGAGCCACCCGGCAAAAAGGCCGAAAGTGCCCACAGCGCGGCAGCCACCCCCGACACCAGCGCGATTCGGCGTGAAAAGGCCACCGTCTCCGGGGCGCGGCGCGTGATCCACAGGTGCTGTCCGGCGTGTAGCAGACGGTTAAAGCCGTAGCCCAGCGCAAAATAGATGCCCGTTTCCTTGAGGTCGCCCCGCAGCGACAGCGCGATCAGGCCCATGCCAACCAGTTCTAGCAGCGTGCCCCAGCGGTAGGCGCGGCTCTCGTTGCCGTAGCGGGCCGCGAAGGTCGCGTTGGTAGACCAGGCCCACCAGATCGCCACGAACATGATCCCGAAAGCCCCGATATTTTCTAGCGTGTGAGAATCGCCCAGCCGCTTGGACAGCTGATCGAAGGCGACCACAAAGATCAGGTCGAAAAACAGTTCCAGCCAGCTGACCTTCTGTTCGACCCCGGCGGGAGTGCCCACCTGCGCCCCGGTTTCCGGCAACTGGGTCAACGCAGTTTCCCGAGGGCCTTGCGAATCAGGGTGTCGGTGCTGGCCTCCGAGTCGGCGGCCAGCAGCTCGGAGACCGCCGCCCTGACCTGCGGTTCGCGGAAGCCCAGGGCCAGCAGCGCGTCTACCGCGTCGCGGCTGGCGGTACTGGCGACCGGGGCCACTTTCCGGCCGCCCAACGCCACAGCACCAGCCGCCAGTTGCTCGGGCACCTTGCCCTGAAGCTCCAGCACCAGCCGCTCGGCGGTCTTTTTGCCCACACCAGACACGCTCGAGAGCAGTTTGACATCGCCCGTCAGCAAGCCCTGAGCCAGCGCCGACACGGGCATGGCCGACAGCAGCCCTAGCCCCAGCTTTGGCCCCACGCCAGTCACACTGGTGAGCAGGTCAAAGAGTTTGAGACTGTCGGCGTCCGAAAAGCCGAACAGCAACTGGGCATCCTCGCGCACCACAAAACGGGTACTGAATTCGGCGTTCTGACCCACGACTAGCTTGGCGAGTGCCGGAGCCGGGCACTGCACCTCGTACCCCACGCCGCCCGCGACCACCACGGCGCTGTTCTCACGCACCTCACGCACCACGCCGGACAGATAAGCAATCATCCGCGCAATTGTAGGGTTTGCGAACGCCATATAACCTGACCGGAGGCACTAAAGCCGACCCAAGCCCGTCTAGCCGCCTGCCCTTTCCCCTCCCTGCGCCTAAGTACGTTGAACCTAACATTGCGAGATTCCGGGAAAGCACCGGAACCTCTCCATTCCCGCTCCAACGTACTTTCTTCTGCTACGCGCTCCGCGCGGTTTATCTACAAGATAAACGCAGTGTACTTAATTCCGCCTGGATCAAATCTAAAACGGCCCGGTTCGGGTAGTTGGCTGGAACTCTGCCCGACAGGAAACGCCTTGAGGGTATGACCGCCAAGCCCCCAGCGTCCCTGAGGGCGGCGAGGGCTCCGGGGCGGGCCTGAAAACGGGGACGCCCATTTTCTTTTCTTTCCCGTATTCTGAGGGAGTTTATCCGTCCGGCCCCTCATTAGAGCCTGCGGCGGAAAGGGAGCACGAGATATGCCACAAGATAACGAGTTTTTTATTACGACCGCCATTGATTACCTGACTGGCCCGCCCCATGTCGGTCACGTCTACGAGAAGATCTTGACCGACGCCATCGCCCGGTATATGCGGCTGGCAGGAAAGAATGTGCACTTTCTGACCGGCACCGACGAACATGGTGAGCGCATTGTCAAGCTGGCGGCGCAGGCCGGGGTCACACCGCAGCAGTTTGCCGACAACCTGAGTAACAACGCCTTTCGGGGGCTATGGGACAAGCTGGGGCTAAGTTATGACGACTTTATCCGGACCACCGAGGGGCGCCACAAACGGTATGTGCAAGAGGTGCTTCAACGGGTCTACGACACAGGCGACATCTATTTTGCCGAGTACGAGGGCCTGTACTCGGTGGGGGCAGAGCGCTACGTCACCGAAAAGGAACTGGTCGAAGGGCCGGACGGCGTGCGCCGCTATCCCGGCGACAGAGACGCCCCCGAGCTGCGCCGCGAGGCCAACTACTTTTTCAAGATGGGAAAGTACCAGTCCTGGCTGCTGGAGTACCTGGAGCAGCACCCCGAGCTGATTCAGCCCGCCGGTTACCGCAACGAGGTGCTGGAAATGCTGAAGGAACCCATTGGTGACCTCAGCATTAGCCGCCCGAAAAACCGGGTGCCCTGGGGCATCGAACTGCCCTGGGACGCTGATCACGTAACCTACGTGTGGTTCGACGCGCTGCTTAACTACATCTCGGGGCCGCTGAGCCACGGCCAGAGCGAAAGCGTCATTGGAAAAACCTGGCACGTGATCGGCAAGGACATCCTCAAGCCGCACGCCGTGTTCTGGCCGACGATGCTGAAAGCCGCCGGGCTGCCCGTGTACCGCCGCCTGGTGGTGCACAGCCACATCCTGGCCGAGGACGGGCGCAAGATGGGCAAATCGCTAGGCAACGCCATTGACCCCGAGCAACTGGTCAAGGATCATCCTACCGACGCTATCCGCTACGCGCTGCTGCGGGAAGCGAGCCTCAGCGCCGACAGCCCTTTCGGTGAGGGTATCTTGAACGCCCGCCTGAACAGCGATCTGGCCAACGACCTGGGCAACTTGCTCTCGCGCACGATCAGCATGATCGACAAGTACCGTGGCGGCGTAGTCCCCGCTAGCAACGAGAAGACAGAGCGCGAACACGAGATCGAAAAGGCTGCCCGCACCCTGCCTGGCAAGGTGCTGGGGCTGGTAGACGACCTCAAGATCAACATGGCGATTGACGCCGCGATGGAATTCGTGCGCGACCTCAACCGCTACATCGCCGAGAGTGCGCCCTGGAATCTGGCGAAGTCGGACGAGACTCAGAACCGTCTGGACACTGTGCTGTACACCGCCGCCGAGGGCCTGCGGGTGGCGAGCGTGGCACTGGAAGCCGTGATTCCCAGCAAGGCCAAAGAACTCCGCGCCCAATTGGGGCTGGGGTCGCAGACCTACCGCCTGGAAGCGGCCTGGGGCCTGCTGCCTGCCGGAACAAGGGTACAGGGCGGCGCGATCTTGTTTCCTAAGCCCGAACCCAAGCCCGGCGAAGTGACCGAAGCCCCCGCCCCAAAAGGCAAAAAAACCGTGGCCCCCCCTGCCCCGAAAGCTTCCCCTGCCCCGAAAGCAGCCGAAGCGGTGGCGACTCCCACAACTGAGGTCGCCCAGCCTGCCGCAGACGATGGCCTGATTTCCATTGATGACTTTGCCCGCATAGACCTGCGGATTGCCGAAGTAGTGGCGTGTGAAGCCGTCGAGAAGGCCGACAAGCTGCTCAAGCTGACCGTCAAACTGGGCAACGAGACGCGCACGGTGGTTAGCGGGATTCGCAAGTGGTACGAGCCTGCCGACCTGGTGGGCCGCAAGGTGGTGCTGGTCGCCAACCTCAAGCCTGCCAAGCTGCGCGGGATCGAGTCTCAGGGCATGATTCTCGCCGCTGAAGATGCCGAGGGAAATCTCGATCTGGTCGGCACGGGGCTGGACTTGCCGAGTGGAACGAAGGTCCGCTAACGCACCTGGACTGCCTACTACGGACTGCCGGTTGATTTCGGTGCCATCCCAAATCAATCCGAGCGGACGCGATTAGGAACAACATACGGACTGGGCGGTATGGAGCGCAGTCCGTATAAGGCCCCGGCGGATGCTGGGGCTTTTCGCGGTGTGGGGGCGGCAAAAGGCTCTCAGAGTAAAGCGGGCCGGGCTGGGCGCAAAAAGCAGTCGCGTCGCCTCTTCCCCTGACGGCTTAGACTGTGCATATGCCGTTCGTCATCGTTTCGGGCCTTTCTGGGAGTGGCAAGAGCACCGTGCTGCGTACCCTGGAAGACGCCGGATTTTTTATCACCGACAACCTGCCACCCGAGCTGTGGGGATCAATGCATGATCTGGCCGAGGTGCAGGGCTTGCCGCGCGTGGCGGTCAGCACCGACGCCCGCACCCGCGAATTTTTGCCCGCGCTAGAGTCCAGTTATATCCGGCTCAAGCACAAACGCGAGGAACTGTTCGTGCTGTTTCTGGAGGCCGACGCGCAGGTGTTGCTGGGGCGCTACAACCTCTCGCGGCGCGAACACCCCCTGGGCGAGAACCTGATGGTGGACTTTGCCAAGGAGCGCGAACTGCTCGCCCCGATGCGTGCCCTGGCTGACAGCGTGATCGACACGACCAGAACCACCGCCAAGGAACTGTCCGAGCGCGTGCTGCAAATGTTCCGACTGGAACATGATTTTATGCTGCGGCTGGTCAGTTTCGGCTTCAAGCACGCCCCGCCCCGCGACGCTGATCTGGTGGTGGATGTGCGCTCGCTACCCAACCCGTTTTACGACCCGTCCCTGCGTGAGGAAAACGGCCTGAACCCGGCGGTGGCAAACTACGTGTTCGGCAGCCCCGAATCGGAAGAGTTCTACGCGCAAGTGCGGCACTTCGTAGAACTCTCGGCGCAGCGAGCACGCGGCACCGGGCGGCACGGGTACACGGTGGCGGTGGGCTGCACGGGGGGGCAGCACCGCAGCGTAGCCGTGGCCGATCGCCTGACCCGCGACCTGGGCGCACTCAACGTCAGTATTACCGACCACCGCGACATGACCTCCCCAGAAGTGGCATGAGCCTGCCCACACCGCCCGACCACCCCGGCGATTCGGTGACCGACCGGGCTATGGTGCGCGGTCAGGAGGCGCAGCGCCGCGCCCGCATCTGGATGACGCCGGGCATGGGCATCAAGCGCTGGATCAGCCTGTTCGTGGTGTGTACCCTGATCGGCGCGGTGGGGTTTTTGCACTTCACCTGGACCGGGCCTTTTCATGTGATCGCCACGCGCTGGATTTTGTGGCTTAACCACTTTGCCGACCCCAACGTGCTGCCGCTGCACTTTACCGGGGCGGTGGTTATGCTGCTGGCGGTTTGTGGGGCGCTGTACGCCGTGACCATGCTCAACCGCTCGATGCTGCGCGGCACCGGGATGCTGCCCAGCGCCGCCGTGGACGTGATCTACGAGCGGCGCAACCTGGCGCGTGGGCCACATATCGTCGCGGTGGGCGGCGGCACGGGGCTGTCGAACCTGCTGAGCGGCCTGAAAAAATACAGCGGCAACCTCACGGCGATTGTCACGGTGGCCGACGACGGCGGCAGCAGCGGGCGGCTGCGCGAGGCGCTGGATATGGTAGCCCCCGGCGACCTGACCGACTGCTACGCAGCCCTGTCCGATAGCCCAGTGCTGGCGCGGCTGCTGCTGCACCGGTTTGGGCGCGGCGAAGGCATCGAGGGCCACACCTTCGGCAACCTGATGCTGGCGACCCTCAGCGAGGAGCAGGGTGGCCTGGGCACCGCCATGCAAGACATTCACGAAGTTCTGCGTGTGCGCGGCGCGGTGTATCCCTCGACCACCCAGCCGCCCACGCTGGTGGCGCACCTGAGCGACGGGCGCACCATACGCGGCGAAAGCAAATTTGCCTCCCAGGTTCGGGACGCCCGCATTACCCGCGTGGCCCTCGACCCGCCCGCCTTGCCCGCATTGCCCCAGGTCATTGAGGCCATTCGCGACGCCGAGATGATCGTGCTGGGGCCGGGAAGCCTCTTTACCAGCATCATTCCGGCGTTGCTGGTACCCGAAATTGCCAGAGCGGTGCGTCAGTCGGCGGCCCCGGTGATTTACGTCGCCTCGATCATGACCGAGCCAGGCGAAACCACCGGCTTTACCCTCAGCGACCATATGCAGGCCGTTACGCACCACCTGGGCCGCGCCCCCGACGCCGTTTTGATGAACAGCGCCCCCCTGGAACCAGCAGTGCTTAGCCGCTACCGCGCCGAGGGAGCCGAGATGCTTGACCTGGAAGGCGCCGACCACGACCTGCGCAGCCGCGTGAGGCCAGCGCCGCTGCTGCAAACCGGCACCGCCCGGCACGATCCCGAGGCGCTGGCGCACGCCCTGCTGCACCTGGTACCCAGGCAACGCTGAGGCCAGCCCCCAGCAACTGGTATCAGACCTTAATAAATTCCTGGACGCCCAGCACGAACAGCACAGCGCCGCCCACCGGCACCTCGACCGGCTCGCTGACCAGCCCCTCATTCTGTTCGCTGATCGGCACACTGGGCGACATCAGGCGGGTGCGGGCGTGACAGATGTTCTGGATATGCTGTTTGAGGTCGGGCAGGCGCTCGTCGTCCACACCGATCATCAGGGTGGTGTTGCCCTCGCGCAGAAAGCCGCCGGTGCTGGCCAGCTTGGTAACCTCGAAGGAATGTTGGGACAGCGCGCGTATCAGGGCGGAAGCGTCGGCATCCTGAATGACCGCCAGAACCAGTTTCATGTGCAGAGACTATCAGGGCCGCGTTCGGGCAAAGTCAGCTTGGTCATACCAAGAGGCCGCTGCGCCTGGCCCGGTACTTCCGCTCCCAGCTGCGCCCGCGTAAAACTCGCGCTGAGCATAAAGATGCTCCCAGTCGCTTAAAGTCGCTGGCAAGGTAAGCCCTGTGAGGTCGTCCGGGCGGCAAAAGCTGGCGCACCTGCTGGTAGGCTTTCGTGCCAAAGGCGGGGGCCTTGTGGCTAAGCAGGGCAAGGCGAAGGGGCCGCAGCCCAGCATAGCCCTGAACTCCCCTATCTCTCCCCCATTTCGCTCTGCCCACCCGCCCTATCCTTTCTCCATGAACCACGACATCCCCGTCTTGCAACTCGGCCCCCAGGGGGAGGTGATGGCCCACGCCATTGACGCCTGCGTGCACTGCGGCTTTTGCCTGCCTGCCTGCCCCACCTACGCGCTGCTGGGCGACGAGATGGACAGCCCACGCGGGCGCATTGTGCTGATGAAAGAGGTGCTGGAGGGCGGCTTGCCTCTGATGGACGCCGCGCCGCACCTGGACCGCTGCCTGGGCTGTCAGGGCTGCGTGACCGCCTGCCCCAGTGGGGTCCCCTACGGCGAACTGATTACCAGTTTTCGCGGTTGGAGCGAACCAAAGCGCCAGCGCACGCCCTTTGACCGCGCCAAACGCTTTGCCATTTTAAAGGCCCTGCCCGCGCCCAAACTGTTCAGCGTGGCCGCCCGCGTGGGCCAGTACGCCAAACCGCTCGCGCCCGCGCTGCCTGCCGCCCTAAAAAGCCCGCTGGATTTGCTGCCCGAGCACGTTCCGGCGATGCAGCCCAGCGCCGCCTTCACGCCCGCGCGGGGCGTGCGCCGGGGCCGGGTGGCGTTCCTGGTGGGGTGCGCTCAGCAGGCCTTAGCGCCGAACTTTAACGCAGCGACTTTGCGTGTACTTGCCCGCAACGGCATTGAGGTGGTTCTTCCAGAGGGTCAGGGCTGTTGCGGCGCGGCGGCTCTGCACACTGGGGCCAGAGACGAGGCGCTGAGTCTGGTGCGCCAGAATCTGGCTGCGTTCAACCCAGACGACTACGACGCGATCCTAAGCAACGCAGCGGGATGCGGCGCGGGCCTCAAGGAATATCCGGTAATCCTGCATGGCCTTCCCGACGAGGCGCAGGCTAAAGCGTTTGCCGCGAAGGTGCAGGACATCAGTCAGTACCTGGCGGGGCTCCTGCGAGACGGTGAATTACAGCCTATGATGCCCACGCGCCAGCCGCTGAAAGTGGCTTACCACGACGCCTGTCACCTTGCCCACGCGCAGAAAATCAAGGCTGCGCCGCGTGAACTGCTGCGGGCGATTCCCGGCGTGCAACTGGTCGAAATCCCCGAAGGCGACCTGTGCTGTGGCTCAGCGGGAACGTACAACCTTGAGCAGCCCGGACTCGCCGCGCAGTTGGGCCAGCGCAAGGCAAAAAACATCCTGTCCACCACGCCGGACGTGATTGCCAGCGGAAATATCGGCTGCCACACGCAGATTCAGAGCCATGTGCGGCGGCAGGGCAGTGCCGCACCCGTCATGCACACGGTGGAGGTTTTGGATTTGGCGTATCGGGGGGAATTGTAATACGGACTGCCGCTCCATTCCGCCACAGTCGGAACAGCGCCGCCTGAGGCTCTATACCGCGAAATCCGTATGTTGTTCCCACTCGCATCCGCTCGGACTGATTCGGGACTGCACCGAATCAATCGGAATCCGTATAACGCTTACTTAATCTTGGCGTCAAAACAGACGGTGCCTGTGCCGCCAGCGGGCAACCCAGCGGCCCCAAGATCAAGAATGATGCCCTGACTTGTTCCGGCAACAGAACCAACTGTCAAAGTCGCGCCCGCAGGCAAGGTGGAGGCGGTGGGGGCAATTGTTCCTCCCGTTAAATCAGCGCCTGATGCCGAGTAAGTTAGGTTCCACTTGGCTGCATCGGTACTGCCCGTAGGGTAAGGCACAATTGTATTTGCTGGAAAGGCGTCGGTGAGCTTGAATTGTTTGGCTGGCCCATTGCCCATATTTTGGAAGGTAATACAGTATTGCAAAATAGTGTCGGGCAGAGCCTGAGTAGCAGTCGTGAAAGCGCCGCCGGGCAAATTGCGGACATACTTTTTCATTTGCGGCACATTGGGCAAGCGTAATTCGTTGTTAATCGTGCAGTCAATGTTGCTATCTTGTGGAACAATAAAGCTAGCACTGGTCGCACCTACCGCGCCTGTCACCAGCGTTGTACCATCAGAAACCTTTTTGCAAGTAATGCTTGCCAGGTAATCATCTACTTGACCACCAGACTCACTCACCGTCACTGACGATCCACCAACAACAAACGCCTGAGTATTATCAGGCACTTTTGCCGTAACGGTCTTAGTCTGCGCGCTACTTAGGCCGCCATCGGAAATCTTGAGATTCACTTGATGGCCTGTCACGGCCAAGGCCCCCCAAGTCTTGTTAAGGGTAATCTGGGTATAGATACTCAACGCGTGATCTTCAACCTCGCCTGATGTGGCAATCCCTTTAGGGGAGTCCAATTCGATGGCCTTTGTTGCGTAGCGAACTCGCAGATAAGACTGGCCCGATCTGATGTCAGCCGGTATTGGGAATGAGAGGTTGACCGTAGAGACAACTCCACCACAAGTTGCCTGCGCCGACTCAGTTGTATCAAAGATGCCATTGATATTAAAGTCAATCCAGCCCTTGACCGTGCCCGTACCAGAGCAGGCCACAGGAACGGTATAGGTTCCCGTAGTTTTATTGTTCAGGGTGGGCAAAGCAGAAGCGTCTACGCTGTCTTCATCAGCGGTTCCAGTTATATCGTCTGTAGTCGCCCCTACATTACCAGTTAGACCGAATCCATCAGAATCTTCTTTTTTTCCCAATTTGTTGGTAGTAGGAATGTCACTTAAAGTGCTGATAGCAAAATTAGGGGCACTAATAGTGGCTGTTGTTCCCGCAGAAAGGCCATCAGGAGTCAGAGCGGGTGGATAAAAATGAGCTACTGTGCCATAACTGATTGGAGCGTCTCCTGAATCAAGGTAAGGGGCAAATACTCCAAGAGCGACCGCCGTTATACCATTACCCTTAATCCCTACATCAAAAGTAAACTGGCGATTCAAACCTGTATAGGCTGTAGGATTGAAGGTCAGGAAAGCAATAGCCGTTGCGTTAGAACCGCTCCCTGATTCATTGACTTGATTACAGTCCCCCCCAGTCGGTATAGAAAAATTAATGGTCTTGGAATCAGTTGAAAGAGCGCCTTTATAGTCTGCTGCCCCACAAGTCAGGCGCTCCATCACTTGCCAAGTGCCATCCGCCGTAGCCGTGATATATTCTCCAGCAGCCAGTGACTCGGCGTCAGCAACCACTAATCCGGGGAGGTCGTAAGGATTACCGCCCAAAGTAGCAGAGCAGGTTACGGAAAAGTTGCTAGCCACCCCGTATGTCCAATGCCTAATACCATTTACCAATGTATTGGCCGTATCCAGACCACCGATGTTGTATAAATTGTCAAGGCCGTCATCTTTCCAATTCCCTGGTGCATAGGAGGCAATACCTCCGGTACTTATTCCACCTACGCTACAGGTTACGATCATATCCACGCCATAAATTGAGACCGTTGCTGTAGTACTGTCATTATTGGCAAGAACTGAATTGTTAGTTCCATTCGTTCCCCCACCCCAGGTCAGCCACAGAATCTGCGATGGTAACTGCTCAGCACGAGAAGTCGAGTTTGGGTAAGACGCCACGAAAAACGTCAACTAAGCCAGTCCAAATGGATA
>NZ_JAGLBG010000048.1 GCF_018260405.1 Deinococcus sp. | reverse complement strand
CTAATGCCCCGACGCCCCAACAAACCCTGAATTCCCTGCTGGGAACACTGCATAAATGAATTTCGTCCGGATTTCAATATGCATTGGAATCCGGTTGAAATTCTGCATATGCAGGTCTGATACGGATTCCGATTGATTCGGTGCTGTTCTGAATCAATCCGAGCGGACGCGAGTAGGAATAGCATACGGGTTTCGCGGTTTGGAGCCGCAGGCGGTGCTCTTCCGACTGTGGCGGAATTTAGCGGAATCCGTCTGAGACGATAAAAAGGCCTCTCGATAAGCGGCGCGTACCAAGTGACGAGGCCAAACAGCTGGGCGCAATGAACAATACGGATCCGTAGAGCGGCGCCGCAGAGCGAGTGAGAGCAAAGAGCACGGCCTGCGGGCCGCGCTACGCCAACTGGCTGATGCGCCCAGCCTGTCCTACGCTCTACGCTGGCCCCACGATGATCAAGACTTTCGTTTGAACGGCACATATTGACCGCTGGCTGTTGCGCTAGGCTGCGAGCAATGCCAGAGCCATTTCTGAGCCGGAACGGGGCGATCTTCTCCCCAGCACCTGAACTGCTGTTCTCTTTGCACCCCTGCGGCCCGCGTGAGTCGAGCGTAGCTCCTCTGCCTGGGCAGCTGCACGAACTCCGGTTGAAAGGTTGACAACATCCTTTAACCCGGGCCGACTCGTAGCGTTGCGCCGCAAAGTGAGCAGAAACAAACCGGATTTTGGGCGTGGAGTTGGCAGCCCGGTGTCTATGCGAGTTGTCAAACTAGACGGCAGTTCGTACTCCCCCTTACGCCATTCCCCCGACAACCTACTCTCAGATAAGGAAGTGACCGACCATAGATAAAGTCCACGGTAATCTCTCGGGCCTGCGCCCGGCACAGAAAAAAGCCCTCGAAAACCTGTACCGCCGCCGCATAGAGCCGGGGCGCGTGGGGTCGCCGGAACTGGCCCGCAATCTGGCTGAGCTTTCGCACGACATACGGCGCGAAGTCGGCGTGCTGATCGACCGCCGGGGCCGCGTGATCTCGGTCAGTGTGGCCGACGCGCGGGGCAGCGAATTTCCCGATCTGCGTATGGGCGAATACCGCCTCGCCGGATTTCACCTGCTGCACACTCACCCCAAAGGCGGGCCGCTGAGCAAAGGGGACCTTTCGACTCTCTTTCTAAGACGCCTGGACGCGGTTTCGGCCATTGAAGTGGGCCACGACGGACGCCCCGGCCTAATTCACACCGCGCACCTGACGCCTCCCGGCACCGTGGGCGAGGAAGAAGACTGGCGCATTCTGCCGCCCGCGCAGCCCTTCGAGGTCGACGAATTTGACCTGGGTGCACAGGTTGCAGCGCTGGAAGAAGAAATTGCCCGCACAGCCCGCACGCGCGAGGCGAAAAAGCACCACGAACGCGCCATTCTGGTGCAGATTGACCAGGGTGAATTCGATGCCGAGGAACGCCTCGACGAACTGGGCGAACTGGCCCGCACTGCTGGCGCGGAAGTGGTCTACAGCGAACTGATCTACCGCCGCCACCTCAAGGCGGGCACGCTGGTTGGTGAGGGCAAGCTGGAAGAACTGACCAGTAAGGCCTATCACCTCGACGCCGATCTGCTCATTTTTGGGCAGGAACTTGGCCCGGCACAGGCCCGCGAAATAGAAATGGCGACTGGCCTGAAAGTCGTAGACCGCACCCAGCTGATTCTGGATATTTTTGCGCTGCACGCCCAGGGCGTCGAGTCTCGGCTGCAAGTGGAACTGGCGCAGCTGCGGTACATGAAACCGCGCCTGCTGGGGGCTGGGGGGCAGCTCTCGCGCATCGGGGGCGGCGGGGGCAGTGCCGGGGGCGGGGCCATTGGCACGCGCGGACCAGGGGAAACCAAGCTAGAGCTGGACCGCCGCCGGATTAATGACCGCCTCAGCTTTCTGGAAAAGCAACTGGAAGGCGTGGCCATGCGCCGCGAAGAACGCCGCAAGAGCCGCGAGCGCAACGACGTGCCGGTGATTTCGATTGTGGGCTACACCAACGCGGGCAAATCAACGCTGCTGAACACCTTCACCCACGCCGCCGAGGAACCCCGGCGCGTACTGGCCGAGAACAAACTGTTTGCCACGCTGCGCCCGACCAGCCGCCAGGGCTTTGTTGACGGCATCGGACAGGTCATCTTTACCGACACGGTGGGCTTTATCCGCGACCTGCCCAAGGATTTAACCCGCGCTTTCCGCTCTACACTGGAAGAAATTGGCGACGCCGACGTGCTGCTGCATGTGGTGGACGTAGCCAGTGTGGGGGCCGATCAGCGGTTGGAGGCTGTGAACCGCATTCTGGAAGAGCTTGATTTGCGCGATATGCCCACCGTTATCGCGCTGAACAAGGCCGACAGTGCGGCGCCAGAACAACTTGCCCGTGAAGTAGACCGCACCGGGGGTATTCCGGTCAGCGCCCTTAAGAGTTCGGGGATACTGGAGCTGAAAGAAGCCCTAGCCGATGCGGTAGCCCAGGTACAGCGGGCGGAACTGGCCCGGCAGGAAGAGGCGCGGGCGGTGCGACTGGCCCTGCGCTGAGCCGAACAGGAACGGCAAGAAGTACCTACGGGGTAGAGAGCGCAGCAATGATGCACCTCTGCCCCAAGTAGAACGAGAAGGCAAAAAGGAGCTGGGGGAAGTGGATTCCTAGAGCGGCGAAGCAGAGCGAATTCGGGCGCTTTCCCCGGACACGCGCCTGCGCCCGGACTGAATCCAAAACGGCCCGGTTCAATCAGAGGCGGTACTATTGGAACCGGTACTGTATGCCATGCTGGAGGGCGTGCCGACTGCCGACCACGCCCGCCGATCTCGCTCACCTGTGGCACTGGGATACCTACTTTGCGTAGCACTTGGCTGGGTGCTTGGGAACCATGTCGGCGAACGTACCCTGCCCACCCTGCTGCTGGCCTATGCGCCGCCCGTGCTCTGGCTGTTGCCCGCGCCACTGGTGTGGCTGTGGGTGCTGCTGCGCCGTCGCAGGCTCGGTGCGGTGCTCCTGGCGACCCTGCTGGCGCTGTGGGGCGCGGGGTTTTTTCACTGGAAGCCCCAGCAGGCCGCCGCGCCGGACAAGAGGCTACGTGTCTTGACCTATAACGTGGCGCGGGGCACCATGACCTCTCCCGAGCGGCTGGCGAACTTCCTAAAAAGCACCGACGCCGACGTGATTCTCCTTCAGGAAACCAATTTCGTGCAGGGCGGTTTTGCCGGGCAACTCGAAGCCTACTTGCCGGACTACACCTCGGCGCACGGGACGGAAGTCGCGGTTCTTTCGCGCCTGCCTATGCAGAGTGCCCGCACATTTCCCCTACCGCAGATGCAGCGCGAGGTGCTGGTCCTACCCCTTAGCTGGCAGGGCCACACGCTGAACGTGGTTAATGCTCACCTGAGCGCGGTGCTGCTCTCGCCCTTGCTCAGAGGCGACCTGGCCCCGACCCGGCGCACGCGGAATGCGCGGGATGAACAGGTGGAGCTACTCCGGCAGATTGCGCTTCAAACTGAAGGCCCCATTTTGCTGGGAGGCGACCTGAATACCCCCCCGCGTGGCCTGGTCTATCGCCGGTTGCAGGGCATGTACGGCCCCGACGCCTTTGACCGGGCTGGGCGTGGGCCGGGCTGGACTTTTCCCAGTTTCAAACTGCGTATAGACCATCAGATGACCCGTGACCTGACGCCTGTCCGCGCCCAGGTGTGGCCAGGAGCAGGCAGCGATCACCGGCCTCTGCTGGTCGAATACCACGAGTAGCTTCAGGACGGGGCGTCAGCGCATGAATCATCGCGTAGGTGATCAGGGCCGCCGTCAGCAGTCCCAGCGCGACAAACCAGCCCGGTGCGCGGCCCCCGCCCGAGGTGTTGGCCGCGTTCCAGCCCAGACGCAAATTGACCAGGGCGAACACCAGCAAAAAAGCGTCCAGCGCGTCGACAGATTGGCCCCCGCCGATGGACAGCGGGCCACCCACGGCAAAGGTCAGCCCGGCCAGCACCAGGGCGATCAGCAGTTGTAAGGCAGAGGGCGGCATCGTCGTTAACGTTTTGGCGTGACCGTCGGCAAGATAGAGCGCGTGGATCTGAGCTTGACCGGTGTCCTGAGCGCTGGAGTCTTGAGTGCTGAAGTCTTGAGAACTGGAAGCGCGAGCTTCGGCACAGAGCTTCGGCTACCCGGCACCGTCAGCAGTGGCAGGGCCACCCTACCTTTGGGGGCTAGCAAGGAGACTGGCAAGGAAGCCGCCTGGGCTGGGGTTTTCTTGACCGGGGCCGGGCTGTCGCTCAGCAGCAGGTCGGGAAAATGCACCACCTGCTTATCAGGCACGGTATCGGTCCAGCTTTGCCCGCCGACCCGGACTTCGGTTTTGCCTGCCGGGAGTGTCAAAAAGCCGTAGTAGCCGTTGCCGTCGGTCAGCGAGGTCGCCACCAGACGCCCGGCCTGCCACGCCTCGACAGTGCGGTGGCCGGGCCACGTGACCCCGCTTACCCGGCCTATCAAGCCGTGTGAGGTCGGCGGCGTGTCTTGCCAGCGCTGCGGCGTCGCCAGTACCGCGCCGGGGGCCGTCAACGCCTGGCGCAGCGTTTCGAGGCCCTGCACCAGCGTTTCGCGGCTACTCGCTAGCGTGGGGACGCGGTACGAGTACCCCACCCAGCCCAGCCCCGCCTGCACGCTGCGGGCGGCCTGCGACGCACTGACCTGCGGGGTGTTGAGGTAAAGCGCCGTGCCGATTGCCAGCGGCGCAACCAGCCCGTCGGCGCGGGTTCGCACACTGCCCGCATAGGCGTTCCAGCCGGTAAACCACGCGCCCTGGTCGCCCACCCCGTCGCGCTTGTAGTTCATGGGCACGTTAAGATCGATCAGGCCCTCATGAATCCAGGTGACCCAGTCCTGAAGCACGTCGTTGTAGGGCTGAGAGTTACGGAAACCGTCCGGGTCGCCCACGCGCGGCGGCGTGCCGTAGGTGATGGTAGCCGCCGTCATCCAAGCGCCGGGGCGCAGGCTTTTGACCTCCAGTGCGATGCGGCGCACCAGGGCCGTGACCTGATCGCGTTTCCACTGCTGCCACACTGGGTCACTGGGAAGAGGCCGACCGCGCTTACCCATCTCGGCATTGAAGCGGGTAATGGTCTTGAGATCGTAGCCCCAGTTTCCCCCGTCGGGATAACGGATGCGGTCAAGCTGCACACCGTCTATATCGTAATAACGTACCAGATTGACCACGCTCTGCGCGGCGTAGTCGGCGGCAGCCGGAATCCCGGCGTCGAGCCAGCCGTCACTGCCCACCTGCCAGCTACCGTCGGTGCGGCGGGCCAGCCAAGAGTCATGCGAATTGGCCCCGTGCGACCACATCACATGTTTGGGGTCCTTGCTGGGCGAGGCAACATTGATGATGCCCGTTACACTGGCCCAGGCGATCACGCGGATTCCCTTATCGTGGGCCAGCCGGGTCACCACGGCCAGCGGATCATAGTTCTTTTCGAGGTCGCTGTCGGTCGCCAGCGGCAGGCCACTTTTCATGCACAGGCAGTCGCCCCGGCGAATGGCCTGCACGAACAGCGTATTGATCCCCAGACGCGCGGCGTCGTTCACGGTCTGTTTGGCCTGAGCACGGGTTTTCAGGCCCACCCCGAAGCCGTCTACCCACAGCCCGCGCACGGCCACCGGGGGCAACGTGGGCAGCACCGGGTTTTCAGGCACCGCTGAGGGCACTGGAGCAGTCGGCAGCGCCGAATGGCCGGGCAGAGCCGGAGCGGGGGCCACCGGTGTGATGGACGGGACAGGAATCACGGGCACTGGTATGACCGGAACTGGTGCAGCCGGAACTGGTGCGCCTGGCACCGGAATCACGGGCACCGGAGTTACTGGCACCGGAGTTACTGGCACCGGAATCACGGGCACCACAGGCGGGACAGGCCCAACGGGAGCAGGCTGTACCGGGGCAATCGGCACTGAAGCAGGCGGCACTAGGGTGGGGGGCGGCGCGTCGGGCAGCAGAACAGGGGGAATCACCATAGGGATCACGGGCGCTGTGGTGACTGCCGCTGGCAGACTCGTCTCAGGATCACTGACCTCCGGCTTCAGGGCCAGTTGCGCCTGCGCCCAGAGCGCCGAGGAAAGCAGCATAGTCAGAAAAAAGGCGCGGCGCAGGGAAGCAGGACTCATAGGTTCAGGAGAGAGACTAACCTACACTCGTGACTTTGAAATGAGTCGTGCGCCGTCTGTGCGGCCCACTTGACCTGCTGTCGGGCGTGATCTGAAGACGGGCTTTCCCAAAGACACTTGTTACGGCGGCTAAAAAGGGCCTGCTCAGCACTCTGTGTACAGGAAAACAGCCGCTGCGCTCAACTAAGTACACTGCGTTTATCTTGTAGATAAACCGCGCGGAGCGCGTAGCAGAAGAAAGTACGTTGGAGCGGGAATGGAGAGGTTCCGGTGCTTTCCCGGAATCTCGCAATGTTAGCTTCAACGTACTTAGGTCTCGCCTAATAACCCACCACATCACACTGAAAAGCGCAGCAAGAAAGGCACTTGGCACAACCAGTAAATCCGCTGGCCCGCCAAGTGGTCTTTCAGGTCTGCTTATCTCACTTGTCTCGAATATCCCACCCTTTGGCGCGCACCGCCGCAATCTGCGCGGCAAACACCGGCTCCACTTCCTCGTCGGTCAGCGTTTTGGCGTCCCGGTAGGTCATCCGCACCGCCACCGAGCGGTTGCCCGCGCCGACCTGCTCGCCCGTGAACACATCGAAAGGCTCCACACTTTCCAGAATGCTGTCGCCCGCCCCCTGCAACACCTGCACGATTTCGCCGTAGCTGACGCTCTGGGGCGCAATCACCGCCAGGTCGCGCCACGCGGCGGGGGCGCGGCTGGGGTCGGTAAAGGCCCACTCGCGGCCCGGCAGCGGCAGGGCGACTTCCAGAATAAAAGTGTCACCCTTCAGCCCAAAGTCGGCGGCGATTTCGGGGTGCAGTGCGCCCAGCCAGCCCACCTTTTGCCCGTTCCACAGAACGTGTCCAGCAATACCGGGGTGCAACGCGGCGGGCAGGTCGCCTTCACGCGCCTGCTCCAATTCAAAACTCGCCCCCAGCGCCGACGCAAAGCTCTGCACCAACCCTTTGAAGACGCTGAAGCCGCCGCGTACGCCGTCTTGATAGGTTTTGGCCGCGAGGTCGCCGCGCATCAGCAGGCCCAGGCGCTCGGTTTCGCCTGCTGCCGGGAAAATCCGCCCGAGTTCAAAGAGCAGCGCGCGCTCGCCCTTGCCATAGCCGCCCGCCGCGCCCAGCAGCGAGGGATACAGCGCGGTACGCATCCCGGTGCGCTCAGCGGTCATTGGGTTACGAAGGCGGACATTCGGCGCTTCGGTGCGGGCTTTTTGCGCCTCGTCATCGCTGGTAAAGGTGTAAGTTACAGCTTCTTGAAAGCCCAGACCGCTCAGCACGCGGCGTAGGTTGGCGCGGTTTTCGCTGGGCGCCGATGCACCCAGATTGCTGTCGTGGACGCGCAGGTGGGGCAGGGTCTCGGGCAGGTTCACGAAGCCGTGCAAGCGGGCCACTTCTTCTGCCAGGTCTTGCCAGATCAGCATATCCACCCGCCAGGACGGGGGCGTGACACTCAGGTGGTCGCCTTCGCCCGCTACCGCACAGCCCAAACGGGTCAGAATGTCGCGCATTTCTGCCGTGTCAATCTGCATTCCCAGCAGCTTGCGAATCTGGTCGCCCGTGGTGGTGATGTCGGCGGGCAGTTCCGGCGTCCCGACCAGTGTTTGCCCCGCTTCGGGCGTGGCGCCGCCATATTCGCGCAGCAGTTCGGCCACGCGCACGGCCGCTTTGGGGGCCAGCAACGGATCTACGCCGCGTTCATAGCGGTACACGGCGTCGGTCTTGAGGCCCAAACGGGTCGCGGTCAGGCGCAGCAAAACGGGGTCAAAGTGCGCGGCCTCGACTACCACGTCGCGCGTGTCGGCCCGGACATGCCCGTGGTCGCTGCCCACGATGCCCGCTACGCCCAGCACATGCGAACCCTGCTTCGGCTCGCCCATCACCGAGAAAGCGTCAGCCACCGTCATTACCGGCTCGTCGGCCATTGCGCCGTCCAGAATCAGGAGGTCTTCTGGCCCCATCTGGTGCGTGTTGCCCAGCAAATCCTTGACCAGTTCGCCGCCGCGCAGGCCAAACGCCACCACCAGGCGGTCATTTGCCACGTCACGGCGGTCATACAGCGCGGTGGGCTGACCCAGTTCCAGCATCACGTAGTTGCTGGTGTCCACAATCAGGTCAATTGGGCGCATTCCGGCAAGGCTCACGCGGCGCTGCATCCACAGCGGGCTGGGGCCGTTTTGCACCCCACTCACGGCACGGGCGGCAAAATGGTCAGAGCCGAAGCGCACTTTTTTCTGCGGGTCACGTTCCAGTATGCGGCCTTTGGGAGGCAGCGAAATGCTAATTTCTCCCGGCTGGGTGGGCGCGGCGGGGATAATGGGTTCCTTCAAATCCAGCTTCAGGAACGCGGCGAGGTCGCGGCACAGCCCCAGGGCGCTGAGCACGTCGGCGCGGTTGGGCGTGACTTCAATGTCCAGCACGCTGTCGACGGGCCAAAGCTGATGCATGGGCGTACCGGGTTGAGCTGTGCCCGCCGGAAAGGTCAGGATCCCGGCATTGCTCTCGCCGATGCCCAGTTCCTTGGCGCTGGCGCACATGCCCCAGCTTTGTACGCCCTGCATTTCGCGCACGCCGTAGGTCATTTCGCCCAGGGTCGTGCCGGGGGTCACCAGCGCGACCACCGTGCCAACGGGAAGGCCCACCGCATTAGCGGCGCCCGTAGCGACGGTTTGCGTCCCCTGCGGCCCCACGTCCAACGTCAGCCTGGTCAGTTGCGTGCCGGGCATGGGTTCGGCAGCCTGCACGGCAGCCAGCAGCACGCCAGCGGGCGGGGCAGGCGACTCGTCAATGCCTTCGAGCGGCAGACCCAACTGGGCGAAAATGGGTTCCAGTTCGGTCACGGGCGGCAGTTGGGGAATCAGTTCTTTGATCCAGGAGTAGGGGAGTTTCATAGGTTGACCTCGTAGGGGTAAGTTTCAAGCAACTTTTCCAGCGAATACACGCCGAGCAAATCTTTTTCGGAATTTGTATAAGGCGGCATAAAAAAGCCCGCCAACATTAGACCTCTTGCAAAGGTCGCCCGGTTATTCTAATTAGGCTTACTCTGACCCGCCCTGCTCGGCAAAAGCGGCGATTCGGGGCGGCCCGACCCCCACTCTCGCAAGAGGTCTATTACAGCGCGAATTTCAGCGACCGCCTGTGCTCAGGCCCGCTGCACTCCCGCTTTTCCCTGCTTCACTTTCCGACACTGGCACCGACCTTTTTGACCAATTCACGCAGCACTTCCGGCACCAGATTCACCTCAGCCAGCCGCGAGATATCCACCCACTGCGGCTCGTAGTGGTTGTCTTCACTCTGGCGGATGGCCTCGGGGCCGTCGCCCAGGCGCATTTCGCCGCCGATCACCTCACACACAAAGTAATGCTCGTGGCTCTGGAGATTGTCCGTTTCCAGCACCTGCTGGCCCACCTTTACGGTCAGGTTGACCTCTTCCAGCACCTCACGGGCGCAGGCTACGGCGGGGGTTTCGCCTTCATCGATGCCGCCGCCGGGGAGCGTGGCGTAATGGTTGCCATTTTTGCGGCGCAGCATCAGCACAATCTGGTGCTGGTCGTTGAAGATGAGGGCGGCGGCGCGGGGGCGTAGGGGTTGATTGGGGGTCATGGAGTACCTCGAAGTGATGCTATACGGACTCGTGTCAAGCGGACTCGTAGGGCTGCGCCGCAGAGCGAGGGGCAGAAAAGAGAATGGTCGGGCGTAGAGTTGGCAACCCGGTGCCCTTGCAGGTGGTCAATGAAACAGACGGCCTCTAGGGTCAAGGTGCAGTGTCTCCCACCCGATTCTTGGTGCTGGATGCAAAGGCGCCAGCAGCTGGCTGCTTACCCCAATTCCCCCCGGAACTGCCCCATCACCCTGGGGTCGTTGGCGTAGAAGTAGCGAATGTCCGGAATTCCGTATTTCAGCATGGCAATCCGCTCCGGCCCCAGCCCGAAAGCAAAGCCCGTTTTCTCTTCGTACAGGCGCGGCTTTCCGGCCAGTTCGCGCAGGTCGTCCACGGCCTTAAAGACGTTGGGGTGTACCATGCCGCAGCCGCCCAGCTCGAGCCATTTGCTCTCGCCACGCGGGTTTTCCCAGTAAATGGCAAAGTCGGCCCCCGGCTCCACGAAGGGGTAATAGCTGGGCTGAAAGCGCACTTTCGCGCCCGCGCCGTACAGCCCCCGCGCCATCTCGGCAATGGTGCCCTTGAGGTCGGTCATGCTGATACCGTCGCCCACCACCAACCCTTCGAGCTGATGAAACATCGCCTCGTGGGTGGCGTCGGTGGCCTCGTAGCGGTAGACCTTGCCACGGCTGACCATTTTCAAATCCGGGTCGTGCTCGATCATGTAGCGAATCTGCATGTTGCTGGTGTGGGTGCGCAACAGCCGCCCATCTTCCAGCCAGAAGGTGTCTTGCAACTCGCGGGCGGGGTGATACCAGGGGATGTTCAGCGCCTCAAAGTTGTAGTGCTCCTCTTCCACTTCCGGCCCCTCGGCGATCTCGTAGCCCATGCGGGTGAAAATGCCAATAAGGTCGTCGTACACACGGGAAATAGGGTGCAGGCTGCCACTGGGCAGCCCCAGCCCTGGCAGCGTTACGTCTATGGCTTCGCTCGCCAGTTTGGCATCCAGCGCGGCGCGTTTAAGTCCCGCTTCCTTTTCTTCGAGCGCGGCCTGAATCGCGGCCCGGATCACGTTGATTTCCGCGCCGCGTACCCGGCGCTCCTCGGGGGCCAGCTTGCCCAGGGTGCCCAGTTCTTTGGTGACGAGGCCGGACTTGCCCATATACTTAGTCTTGACGGCCTGGAGCGTTTCCAGCGTGTCGGCGGCGTTGATTTCCTGAATGGCTTGTTCCTGCATAGGTTCCTCCGGTTGGGGCCATGAGCTACGCGCCTTAAAAGTAAACGGGGGGGGGCTTTTGGCGAACGCTCACGGCTCAGGACTCAAAAAAATCCCGCCAGCACACAGCGGGGGCGGGACGGCGCACAGGACGGCAATCAGCCCGGCGTCTACCCGCAGCCGGTTAGTGGCGAAAGTCTACCGTTCACGCCGCCTAGCCTACCAGATGCCCTTTAAGATGAGGCTATGAGCGAGGTCAATCCGGAAGTTTTTCTGCTCGCCACGGGCGTTCTGCTGGTGGTCAGTCTGGTGGTCAGTCGGCTGGGCGGGCGGCTGGGGATTCCGGGGCTGCTGCTCTTTTTAGGCGTGGGCATGCTGGCCGGAACCGACGGCCTGGGCATTGAATTCGGCGACTATCAGCTGGCGCAGACGCTAGGAACGGTGGCGCTGTGCTTCATTCTGTTTCAGGGCGGGCTGGGTACCGACTGGGGGCACACCAAGCCGGTGATTCGCAAGGGCGTAAGCCTCGCCACCATCGGCGTACTGGTCACGGCGGGCGTGATGGCGGCGTTTACGCACTTCGCCTTTCACTGGGAGTGGTTGCCCGCGTGGCTGCTAGGCGCGATTGTCTCCAGCACCGATGCCAGCGCCGTTTTCAGTGTGCTCAAGGAGCGGGCGCTGGGCCTAAAGGGGCAGATTGCGCCGCTGCTGGAATTTGAATCCGGCGGCAATGATCCGATGGCGGTTTTTTTGACGCTAGGTATTCTGGAACTGATAGCCCACCCCGGCGCAGGCATCTTGAGCATCGTGCCACTGTTTCTGGAAGAGATGGTGCTGGGCGCAGTTATGGGCGGCGTGCTGGGGTATCTGGCGCTGCGGGCGCTGAACCGCTTTCAGTTGCAATTTGAGGGCCTGCATTCGGTGCTCAGCCTCGCGCTGGCGCTGATTGTGTTTAATGCCACGGCGGTGGTGGGCGGCAGCGGCTTCCTGGCGATTTATATTGCCGGGGTCATCATTGGTAACGCTGAATTTATTCACAAGCGTACCATCTTGTCTTTTCACGACGGCATCGCCTGGATTATGCAGGTCGTGATGTTCCTGACGCTGGGGCTGCTGGTCAATCCGCACGAGCTTTGGCCCACCGCCGGGCTGTCTCTGGCCTGTGCGCTGGTGCTGGTGCTGGTAGCGCGGCCCCTCAGCGTGCATATTGCGCTGCTGCTTAGCAACATGCCTTTTAACCAGCGCAATATGGTCGCCTGGACTGGGCTGCGCGGCGCAGTGCCGATTGTGCTGGCGACCTTTCCGCTGGTGGCAAAAGTCCCGCAGGCCCACGAGTTGTTCAATATCGTGTTTTTCATTGTGCTGACCAGCGTTTTGCTGCAAGGCACCACGTTGGTGCGAGTGGCGCACTGGCTGGGTGTACGCGCCGAATTGCCGACCCAGACCGAGTACCCGATCAGCTACACCCCCACCGGCCACAGCAGAAACGCGATGGTCGAGGTGGAAGTCATGCCCGGCAGCCTGGGCGCGGGCCAGCGCATCATGGACCTAAACTTGCCGCCCGACGCGCTGGTGGTGCTGGTCAACCGGGGCGGTAAGTTCCTGATTCCCAAAGGCCCGACCGAGTTGCAGGCTGGCGACAATGTGCTGGTGCTAAGCGGGCCAGAAGACCTGGAGCGGATTCAGATGCGCTTAAGTCGTCCCGCGCAGGCCGCTAGCGGGAGGTAGGCGGGGCACCGGCTCGTCTGACCTGCAAAGACACCTCGGCTGCCCGGTCGCACCCGGAATGTTAACGTAGCTGCATGACCCAACCACGCGACACCGCTGTTTTTGACCTGATCGCCCAGGAAGGCGAACGCCAGCGCACCGGCCTGGAATTGATCGCCTCCGAGAACTTCACCAGCGCCGCCGTGCGCGAGGCCCAGGGCAGCCTGCTGACCAACAAGTACGCCGAGGGCTACCCCGGCAAACGCTGGTACGGCGGCTGCGAAGTGGTGGACAAGGTCGAGCAACTTGCCATTGACCGCGCCAAGGAACTGTTCGGGGCGGCGTGGGCCAACGTGCAGCCCCACAGTGGCAGCAGCGCTAACCTCGCGGTGTACAACGCCCTGCTGGAACCCGGCGACGTGGTGCTGGGCATGAACCTCTCGCACGGCGGCCACCTGACGCACGGCAACAAGGCCAACTTTTCGGGCCTGCGCTACAGCATGGTGGACTACAAGGTAGACGAAAAAACTGAACTGATCGATATGGCCGAGGTGCGCCGCATTGCCCTGGAAAGCAAGCCGAAGATGATTATTGCCGGGGCCAGCGCCTACAGCCGGATAATCGACTTCGCGGCCTTCCGCGCCATTGCTGACGAGGTAGGCGCGATTTTGTTTGCCGACATCGCCCACATCGCGGGCCTGATTGCGGCGGGCGAACACCCCAACGCGCTGCCCCACGCGCACGTGGTCGCCAGCACCACCCATAAGACCCTGCGCGGGCCACGCGGCGGAATTATCCTGGGCAATGACCCCGAGATTGCCGCCAAAATTGACCGCGCCGTGTTCCCCGGCTACCAGGGCGGCCCATTGGAGCATGTCATCGCGGGCAAAGCGGTAGCGTTTGGCGAGGCGCTGCAACCCGAATTCAAGCAGTACGCCAAACAAATTATCGCCAACTGCCGCGCCCTGGCCGCTGAGTTCGAGAAGAGGGGTTACCGCGTCGTCTCCGGCGGCACCGACAACCACCTGTTCGTGCTCGACCTACGCGCACAGGGGCTGAACGGCACCAAGGCGACCAAGGCCCTGGACGCCAACCACATCACCATCAGCAAGTCCACGCTGCCCTACGACACCGAGAAAATCATGCACGGCGGCGGCATCCGCATCGGCACGGCGGCTGTGACCACACGCGGCATGACCGAAAAGGATATGCCCAAGATTGCCGACCTGATCGACCGGGCGCTAACAGGCGAAGACGTGCAGGCCGAGGTTCACGAGTTCGCGGGCGGGTTCATGCTGCCCTAAGGCAAAAAGGCCGGGTGGTTTAGCCCCTGCGCGGTGGCCTGTTCCCGCTGGCGCTGTATAGCTACAGTTACGCGGGTCTGGGAAAAGTGCCCGAACCCGCTTTGCCAGTCCGCTCGGGGCGGCCTGACCCCCACTTTCGCAACAGGGCTATTCTTCAACTCCTGTGCTCTGGCCTTTTGCGTTTTACAATACCGTTTCCAGCCCGCTCAGACATTCCTCGGCAATGGCGCGGGCCACTGGGTCGCGGGTGCTGCGGGCGTAACTGACCCCCTGTTGCAGGTGGTGCTGGCCTGTTTTTGCGTCGCCCATCAGCGTGTAGGTCTGGTAAAACGCCAGATGCACGTGCCCCAACAGGATGTCGCGGGTGCGCTCGGGGGGCAATGTCCGGAGCAAATCCAGCGCGTCGCGGTAGGCCCCCAGCGCCTTGCGGGTTTCGCCCTCGACGGCCCATTCGCGGCCCAGTTGCAGGTCGCGGGCGGCGGTGAGGTAGGCGGGGCGCATGGGGGGATTATAGATCGTGGGGGTACAGTCTACAGTCCACATTCGCCACGCTCTGCACACTGAGGGGCAGCGGCGGGACTTGGTAGCGCGTGAGCAGCGGGGTCGGCCTGCAAGGACTTGAGCAGCGGCGCAGGCAAAAGCCCAGGTTTCAGGGTCAGCCACAGCAGACTATGGGAATCCAGCAGCAGTCCTCGCCTAGCCGCCCTGACCGTGCCCACACTTCTAACTCGCTACAGTAACCGCATGATGTACGTTTCTACGCGCGGCGCGGCCAACCTGGGGCAGTTTTCGGATGTTCTGTTGATGGGCCTCGCGCCCGACGGGGGGCTGGCGATGCCCGAAAGCATCCCGACCTTTTCGCCTACAGACATTGAAGCCCTGCGCGGCCTAAGTTACCCCGACCTCGCTTACGCAGTCATGCGGCCCTTCATCAGTGACATTCCCGAAGCCGATTTACGGGCGCTGCTGCACGCCACCTACACCGAGCAAGCCTTTCACAGCCCCGAGATTACGCCGCTGACACCGCTGGGCGACTCCGGCCTGTACCTGCTGGAACTCTCCAACGGCCCCAGTCTGGCCTTCAAGGACATGGCGATGCAGTTCCTGGGCCACGTTTTTGAGTACACGCTGGAAAAACGCGGCCAGCGGCTTAATATCCTGGGCGCGACCTCGGGCGATACGGGCAGCGCCGCCGAGTATGCCATGCTCGGCAAGCCGCGCGTGAACGTGTTTATGCTCTCGCCACAGGGTCGCATGAGTGCCTTTCAGCAGGCGCAGATGTACGGGCTGAACGAACCCAACATCTTTAACATTGCCGTGGAGGGCGTGTTTGACGATTGCCAGGATTTGGTGAAAGAGGTCAACGGCGACGCCGAATTCAAGCAGAAGTATGACATTGGCGCGGTCAACTCCATTAACTGGGCGCGGGTCCTGGCGCAGGCGGTGTACTACTTCAAGGGCTACTTTGCGCTGGGGCTACCTGCCGGGGCCGAGGCCGATTTCAGCGTACCCAGTGGCAATTTCGGCAACGTGTTCGCCGGATACCTCGCCAAACGCATGGGCCTACCGCTTGGCCGCCTGCTGGTCGCCAGCAACGAAAACGACGTACTGCACGAATTCTTTACCACCGGAAACTACCATGTCCGGCCCGCCGCGCAGGTCGCGCAAACCTCCAGCCCCAGCATGGACATCGGCAAAGCTAGCAATTTCGAGCGCTATCTGTACCTGATTGCGGGCAGCGACGCTCTTCAGACCAAAGGCTGGTGGGACGAAGTTGGCGCGTCTCGTCCGGTGAATCTGCAAGGTTCGGCCCACTGGGACGCGGTGCAGGCCAGTGGCTTTAGGTCGGGCCGCAGCACCCACGCTGACCGCCTGGCGACGATTAAACGCATTGACACGCAATTTGGCCGCCTGATTGACCCTCACACCGCTGATGGTGTGCTGGTAGGCGAACAATTTAAGCGTCCCGGCGTGCCGATGGTCTGCCTGGAAACCGCCCTGCCTGCCAAGTTCGAGGAAACCGTGATAGAGGCGGTGGGCCGCACCCCCGAACGCCCCGCACGCTTTGCCGGGATTGAAAAAGGCGAACGCTTTTGCGAGGTGCTGCCGAATGACGTGGCAGCGCTGAAGGCGTTTATCGCTGGGAAACTGGGAAATAGTACGCACTCGTAATTACGCACGCGTAACACGGACTCCGCGAAATTCGTATTTTTCCTTTTCGCCTCTGCCTCCCGCCTCAGCGTAGAAACGGGTTGGTCTGCTGCTCGCGTCCGGTGGTGGTCGCTGGTCCGTGCCCTGGATACACCGCCGTCGCTGCGGGCAAAGGCAACAGCTCACGCTGAATGCCCTCGATCAGCTGGGGATGGTTGCCGCCGGGCAGGTCGGTGCGCCCGATGCTGCCCGCAAACAGGGTGTCTCCGGCGATCACAAAGCCCTCGCTTACAAAAACCACATGGCCCGGCGCGTGGCCCGGCAGTTCACGGGCGATCAGCGTCAGGTCGCCCGCCGTAAAAACCTGTCCCTGACTGATCTGATGCTCGGGCGCGTCGGGCTGCACAAACGGCAGGTTCCAGCGGGCCGCGCTGCTGGCCGCCGCCGCATACAGGGGCGCGTCGGCGGGATGCAGGTAGACTGGCACGCGCAGGGCCTCCCGCACCGGCTGCACCGCCCCGATATGGTCGAAATGGGCATGGGTTAGCAAAATGGCCTGCACCGTTATGCCCGACTGCTTTACCAGCTCCAGAATCTGCGCGGCATCGTCGCCGGGATCGATCAAAAAGCCCTGGTTCCCGGCTCCGGCCACCAGCAACGTGTTTTCCTGAAGGGGACCAGTCGGAAGCGACCAGAGTCGCACGGCGCCGTGTTGTTGGGGAGCAGGCAAAGTCATATTCTGAAGATACTCCACTCACCCGGAAGCCGTTTCTCTCCTGCTCGCTCTGCGGCGCAGCTCTACGAGTCCGCTCGGGGTGCACCTTTCAAGCCGAGTCCGTCTAGGCCAAGCAGCCGCGCCACCACCGGGATGACCTGTAGGCCAAGCGTCTCGTCGATTTCAGTTTCGGTGAGCCGTTGGCCGCTGCCGCGCAGACTTTCACCGATGGCGCGGCGTTCGGGTTTGCCCAGGCGTGAAAACACTCGCCGCAGCAGTGGCAACGTCTCCTGAAAGGCTTCGGCGTCTAGCCCGCACAGCCAGTCGTCGAGCAGCGCCAACAGCGCACCGTCGTGAACCAGCAGTGTGCCGCTGTCGCCCAGAAAGCCGCCAAGCCAAGCGGTCACGTCTAGCGGTTGTGCGGCTCCCAGCGCCAGCCCCATACGGCGCTCGACCTCGGCGGCGCCGAGCCTGCCCGCGTCGCGCAACCGCCGCACCGCGTCACCGGCCAGCAGCGGGGCCACGTCGTCGCGGCCCGCCAGCCGCTCCAGAGCGTCATGCCACTCGGCCAAGGCGTCGGCGCTATCCAGCAGCCGGATGGCCGCGTCACCACGCTGCACCTGGGTGCGCAGGGCTTCGGCGGACTCGGCGCTCAGCGAAATGGCGGCTGTCGGCAGCCCTACCGCCGCCCGCGTCAGCAGCGTGCGAAAGGTTCCAGCGGCGGCGGCGTCTCCCCCACCCTCACGGCCTCGCACGTCGCCGTAGCGGGCCAGCCTCGCCAGCGGCGGCAGCGCGTCGAGCAGGTCGCCCACATCGGCACTCAGGGCGGCGCGGGCGTTCAGGGCGTCTAGCGCGGGCGGCACGGCGCGGGTCAGGTCGGCGTAGCGGATCTCTTCGAGCAGCTGGGTCAGTTCAGCCAGCGTGCCTGCATTCCGGGCGGCGCCGATGGAATGCGCCGTGGCGGCGTCCTCGACGGTCTGACCGTAGCGACTCGCCTCGACCAGCCGCACGCTGAATTCGGGTTGCCAGCGCAGCGCCCAGTTTTCCTTGAAGGTGCCCAGGCCCGCCGAGTACCTTTCCTGCGCCCAGGGCACGCCCAGCAACTTCAGGCGGTGAAAGAGGGCGCTGCGCTCCAGATCGCCGTTTTTGCGTAGGTCCAGCGCCAGCTCGTGCTGCTCGGCCTGCACCTTCAGGCGCAACCGCTTTTGCAGCCGCGCGAGATCCTGCGCCAGAGGCACGCTGGGGGTATCATCCGGCACGTGGCCCAGCGCCTCGCCCACGATCAGTTTTTCACCGATCAGGCGCAGCGGCAGGTCGCTGTCCCAGCCAAAGACGCTCAGGGCAGCCTCGTTTAGTTCGTCCAGCCCCGGCAGGGCGCGGCTCCGCAGCGCGGCGAGGCTATTGGCAAGCCGGGTCGCCTCGATCACGCTGGCGCTGCTGGCCTCGAGTTTTTCCTCACGCAGCAGCCGAGCGGCGCGGGCAAACCAGCGCTCGGTGACGTTGTGCGGCGTGCTGAACAGGTGCTGGTAATACCCCGGCGAACGCACGCCCGCGCCGTAGCCGCTGCTCTGGCTCAGGCGTCCGTGTGTCCACGGCACCCAGGTCAGGCTGACCTTGGCTTTCGGCAGGCCCTTAAGGAGCGCCGCGTCGTCCTTGGCCGCGAACGCCTGCGGGTCGAGTGCAGGCGCGTGCCACGCCCCGCAGACCACCGCCACCCGTTGAAAGCCTTCCCCTAGCGCGGCGCGAATGGTCTGGCGCATCTGGGCCTCGCGCATCGCCTCGCGGCCCGACGCCGCCGGGACATCCTCGCGGACAGCGTGCATGGCTTCCAGCACGGCGGCGAAGACTTGCCCGTCGGCTTTGCCTGGCGAGCTATGGGCTGTGGGCTGTGCCTCCTGGCTCATGGCCCCTGCGTCATGGCCGCCCCTGGCCTCGACCAGCGTTTCCCACCAGCGCTCGAAGTCGCTGTAGCCCGCTGCTTCGGCCAGCAGGCGCAAGGGGTCGCTGTACAGGTCAACATTGAGCAGGTCAACATTGGAGAGGCCAGGGTCTTCCTCCTCGTCTTGTGCCCCAAAACCTAGCGTGGCACTGGCGGGCAAATCCATGAAATGGGCCTTTGCGCCTGCTTTGGCGGCCCAGCGAAAGGCGACATACTCGGGGCTAAAGGCCGCGAAAGGCCAGAACGAGGCGCGGGCGGGGTCATCTTGCACATAGGCCAGCAGCGCCACGGGCGGCTCGGTGTCGGGGCGGGTCAAGAAGGGCAGCAGGGCGTCGGCATCGGCGGGGCCTTCGACCAGCACGATGTCGGGTTGCAGGGCCTCCAGCGCGTGCTCCAGCGAACGCGCCGAGCCGGGGCCGTGATGACGGATGGGGAAAATGTGGAGTTGGGGCATAGAACCTCGTTTGAGCGCAGGAACCAGGCGTGACCGACGAGCCAAAAGAGCGGTCTGGGCAAGAAGAAAGAACTGGATGACTGGTGAGGAATTGACCGAGTGCTTTAAGCGCGTTTACGGGCCGATAGGCGGTGAAGCCCCGAGGGAGTTTCAGCGGGAGGCGGCGCGGCGGGTGTCCGAGCGTCCAGAGTGGAAAGATTAGGTATAACTCTCACTTACCCCATTCAGTCATAAATAGTAACTGCTCAGCAGGGGGACTTGCGAAGCGGAAAGGGGTAGAGTAGGGACATTACGCAAAAGATCTGTCCCAACTG
>NZ_JAGLBG010000047.1 GCF_018260405.1 Deinococcus sp. | reverse complement strand
TCGCTAGGGTAAGCTGCGCGTTCCACCGTTAAAGCCTAAAACATTTCCCATGGTTAGGGCCTCAGACAGCCTCTTAGCAAAACAGACGGCAGTCCGTACTGGTTTCATACGGACTACCCCAGGATGCGCCTGGTTAAGGAGACAAGACGCCCACAGCCTATCCCCAGGCGCTCCCATGTAACGAACTACTTCCGACTGTTCGTACTTGAAATCATGCTTCTGCCCGGCTGGCCCGCAAGCTGCTCCAGACGGCCAGCCCAATAAAGCCCGCGCCAATCAGCCCGGTGACCACTTCGGGAATGTGAATGTTGCGGTTCATACTTATCAGCATGATGACCGCCAGTGCGCCGATGCCGTAGTGTGCGCCGTGTTCCAGGAAACGGTAAGCCTCCAGCGTGCCCTTTTTCACCATCATAATGGTCAGCGAACGCACGAACATGGCCCCAATCGTCAGCCCAGCAGCGATGAGCATGATGTCCTTGGTCAGCGCGAAAGCCCCAATCACCCCATCCAGCGAGAAGCTGGCGTCCAGAATTTCCAGATAGATGAACGAGCTGAGGCCCGCCGCGCCCGCCTTGGCACTCAGGTTGTCGGCCTCGAAGTAGTTGCCTACCGCGTCCATTGCCAGATACACCAGCAGCCCCAAAAATCCAGCCGTCAGCGCGGCCAGCTGCTCGGCGGGGGCGACCACGTTGTGAACCAGGAGCAGCAGCAGTGCGCCCACCAGCACCGACTGAATAGTGTCCAGCTTGCCGATGCTAGACAGGCGGCTTTCCAGGCGGGTCAGCCAGTGTTCTTCCTTATCGGGGTCCATGAAGTATTTCAGGAAGACCATCATCAGGAAGGTGCCGCCAAAGGCACTGATAGTGACGTGAGCTTGTTCCAGATGGTGGGCATACGTTTCTGGGTTGCCAAACGCCTCGCGCACAGTTTCCATCAGGCCCATTCCCGAGGTGAGCGCCACAATCACAATAGGGAAAATAAAGCGCATCCCAAAGACGGCAATTAGCATCCCCCAGGTCAGAAAGCGCTGCTGCCACTTGGAGGACATGTCGCGCAGCACGCTGGCATTGACCACGGCGTTGTCAAAGCTGAGCGAGACTTCCAGCACGCCCAGCAGCAGAGCTATTACCAGCGCACTTCCTAGCGCCGAGAGGCTGTGGCCCCCACGCACGTAACCGTCCCACGACGCCACCGCGAGGCACACCAGCGTGACCACGATAGAAAGACCAAAAAATTCCCGAATAGTTGACTTCATCTAGACTCCTCATGAAAAGGTGGAGGCGTAGTCGCCCCCACAGCACTCTAAAGCCGACGTTTAGATGTTCACGCCGTAATTTTTGGCCATCGGCCCCAGACCGCCCGTATAGCCCTGGCCTACCGCGCGGAACTTCCACTCGCTGCCGTGGCGGTAGATTTCGCCAAAAATAACGGCGGTTTCGGTGGAAAAATCCTCGCCCAAGTCATAGCGGGTCAGCTCCTGGCCGGTTTCGTCGTTGACAATGCGGATAAACGAGCCGCCCACCTGCCCGAAGTTCTGGCGGCGCTGCTCGGCCTCATGGATGGTTACCGCCACGGCAATCTTGTCGATGTCGGCGGGCACGCGTGACAGGTCAACCTTGATGCTCTCGTCGTCGCCGTCGCCCTCGCCAGTCAGGTTGTCGCCGGTATGCTCGACACTGCCGTCGCTGCTGGTCTTCTGGTTGTAGAAAATAAAGTCATGGTCGCCGCGAACCTTGCCGTTAGCGGCCAGAAGAAAAGCGCTGGCGTCCAGGTCAAACGCCTGCCCGTCGGTGGAGCGGGGGTCCCAGCCCAGGCCGACCAGGATACGGCGCAGGTTAGGGGCCTCTTTGGACAGCGAAATGTTGCCACCTTTTTGCAGTGATAGTGCCATATGGGTGCTCCTTTTAAGAATGAATGTGGGCTAACGGATGGAAGGTGACGCTCAGACGTAGGGCCGCATGTCCGGCAGATTGTCCTGATAGGTGCGTCCCCGGCTGGGCGTGCCGATAGCGGTCATCGTCCAGTCGCTGCCGCTCCGCTTCAGGCTCGCCATAATCATCGCGCTGTGGCCGCCCTGAGCCGAGAGGTTGTAGCGGGCAATTTCGGCGTTGCCCTGGGCGTTGACCAGACGGCAGTAGGCGTTTTCCACCTGACTGAAATCCTGCCCGCTGTAATTATTGACGCTGAAAATCACCGTCTGCACGTTGGCTGGCAGGCGCGAGAGGTCAACCGAGATGGTCTCATCGTCGCCGTCGCCCGCACCAGTGCGGTTATCGCCGCTGTGGCGAATGGTGCCGTCCTTGCTTTGCAACTGCCGGAACCACACCACGTCCAACAGCGCGCCGCTAGAATCAAACAGCAGCGCATTGGCGTCCAGGTCGATGTCCTGACTGCCGCCGCCGAAGCCAAAGAAGCCCTTTTTCTTGGCCGCGTCCCAGCCAAGGCCCATGACCACATTCGTCAGCGACGGCCCAGCTTCCTTGGCGAGTGAGATTTGCTGACCTTTTTGCAGTGAGATAGGCATACTAGTTTCTCCTTGAACAGTGACCGCTGTGGGTAAGCTTTTTTAACGCAGAATCCCGGCTCGGCGGGCGTCGCGTTGCCAGCTGTCGAGTTCGTTAACCAGCGAATCGAACAGCTGATTATCCGGCAAATCGATACTCGCCGGAACGCTGAAAAAATCGGCATTATCTACCATGCGGCCTTGCAGGTCGTCCAGCTTTTCCAGAAAACCGAAGCTGTCGGCGGCGGCCCGCTGCATCAGTCCACCCAGGAAGCCGCCCTTACCAGCCGCCTGGTCAATCCCCATGAATTTCCAGAAAATCGGTTCGCGCGAGGCCTCAATCATCTGGCGAACGACCGCGTCCCGGTTGCTGGTGCCGCCGTCGGTGATGAACAAAACCAGGGTCGGAATGTCGAAGCCCTCACGCCGCACGTCTTCCCGCAGCATGGTCATAACCGGGTTGTAATGGGTGCCGCCTTCGAGTTCCACACCCATCCGGTTGACAAAGCCGCTGACATTACCGAGCGACAAGGCCCCTTTGCGGTGTGCCTTGACGCCGAACAGATAAACCTCGACTTCGCCATCATCGTCTAGCCGCGCGGCCAGGGCTAACGCACGCTCGGCCAGTTTTTGTACGGCTCCGTTCTGATACTCACGCTGCATGCTGGCACTGATGTCCAAAATCAGTTTGACGCGGTACTGGGCCTCGCTCAGTCCGCGTTTTTCCAGGCTGATGCTCGCGGTCTTAATCAGACTGACCAGTCCGGGTTGTTCGCGTTCAGCCTTTTCTAAGATGACCCGCTGCCGCTCTTTTCGCAGATTGACCGGGCTGGTGACCGGAGGGGCAGAGGCGGCGGGGAGCGGTTCATTTGCAGTCTCCGCCACCTCGCCGCCGAAATGCCCCACCAGCGCGGCCAGTCCGCCGTTGAAGCCCTGCGCCACCGCCGCCAGCCGCCAGCCGCCGCTGTGACGGTAGAGCCGCAATAACATCACGGCTTTCTCAGCCTTTAAGTGGGGTTTTACGTCAAAGGTATGCGCCCCGAAACTTACGTTCAGGCGGCCCGCGTTGCTCAGTGGCGACTCGTCGTGGGTGGCGGTCAGGTAGACCTCGTCCACGGCGGGCGGTAGCGCCTGCAACTCAAAGGTAAACTCGCCGGGAGGCCGCAGGGTTATGGCCCCCTCGGGGCTACGCGGCTGGTTGTAAAAGACCATGTAGCGGTCATCCGCCAGCTTGCCGCCTTGCAACCCAAACGCGCTGAAGTCGGTGCCGTGCAGGTCGCACTCTACGCGCACCTCTAGGCGTTCGCTCAGGCCCAGGTCGGCCAGTGTTTTTCGCTCGCCTGCTTGCATCATTTGCTCCCTGGCCCCCAGCGAAAGCCAAAGCCGTAGTGTTCATCGCAGTCCGAATGGCCGTAAAAGTAGCGCTCCTCTTTGGTAATCTGGATTTCTCCACCAAAGTTTTCAATGCGGGCAATGGCGCAGAAAGTGCGGCGCACGTCGGGATTGCTCAGGCGCACCGTGATTTCGTTGCCGCGCGGGTCTTTGAGCATCAGCCGCCCGTTGACGCGGGTAAAGTCGCTGGTACCCTCGTAGATGAAGGCAAAAATCAGGACGGTGTGAATCAGGTCAGGACGATAGATAACCAGATTTTCGCCGTCGCTGGCGGCCCCGGTGCGGTCGTCCTTGTCCAGCTCGATATACGGAACCAGTCGCTCAGAGCCAAACGAGTTGCCCAGGGCCTGAACCACACCGCCCTCGCCACTGTTCAGTACGTACATGCAGCCCAGGTCGAGGTCGGCCCCCGCCCGGAACAGCCCACCGCCCCGGTCCCAGTTCAGGTTTACGCGAATCGGGTCGGCCCCGCCCGCCTTGCTGAGGCTGAGTTTGGTACTTTGGCCCTGCTTGTCCAGCGTGATTTTTTGCAGGCTGATGGTGGGGGCCGGTGTGGGTGCTGGGGCTGAATTTGGTGCGGGCGAAAGCGGCGCTGGGTGGCCTGCCGGAGTGTCTTTGACCTCGCCGCCGTAGTGCTTGACCAGGGCTTCAAGTCCGCCGTTAAACCCCTGACCGACGGCTCCGACACGCCAGACATCCTTGAAATACACATCAAAGAGCATCACGGCCCTTTGCGCCTGAAAGTCGCGCCCGGTGACGCGGTAGGTCGCCAGTGGCGTGCCGCCCGCACCAAGCGTTATCTCGGCGTGGTCAATCTGCCCGAAGCTGCCGTTATCCACTGTGGCGGCCAGACTCAGGCGGCGCACACTGGGGGGCAGTCGCGCAAGATCAAGGGTAAAGGTCTTTTCACCCCGCGCCCCGCTGCTCATGCTGACTGCCCCTTCCGGGCTGCGCGGCTGGTTGAAAAAAACCATGTAGCGGTCATCGCTGAGTTTGCCCTCAGCGTCCAGGCCGAACACCATCAGGTCATATTCAGCGGCGGGGCCAGTCACGCGGGCCGAGAGCGTCAGCATGGTGGACGGCGTGAGGTTGCTCAGCGGCGATTTCTGTCCAGTCTGAAAGGTCTGCATGATTTCAGGCTTTAGGGCGGAGCGGCGGCCAGGGAATTGCCCCGCCGCCACCTACAGCCTTTAGACGTTCACGCCGTAGTTTTTAGCCATCGGCCCCAGCCCGCCCGCGTAGCCCTGCCCCACGGCCTTGAATTTCCAGTCGCTGCCGTGGCGGTAGATTTCACCGAAAATCATGGCGGTGTCGGTGCTGGCGTCTTCCGAGAGGTCGTAGCGGGCGATCTCCGCGCCGCCAGCCTTGTTCAGCACCCGGATGTATGCCTTGCTGACCTGCCCAAAGTTCTGACTGCGGGTCTCGGCCTCGTGGATGGTCACGCACACGGCGATTTTGTCTACGTCGGCGGGCACTTTGGAAAGGTCAATCTCCACTGTTTCGTCGTCGCCTTCGCCCGCGCCGGTGGTGTTGTCGCCGTTGTGAATTACGCTGCCGTCGCTGCTGGCCTTGTTGTTGTAGAAGATAAAGTCGCTGTCGCTGCGTACCTTACCGCTGGCGTTCAGCAAGAACACGCTGCCGTCGAGGTCAAAGGCCTGCCCGTCGGTGGCGCGGGGATCCCAGCCCAGACCGATGGTGATAGCGCTGAGGCCGGGGGCTTCTTTGGAGAGCGAGACGTTTCCGCCTTTGGAAAGAGATACAGCCATGTAAGTTCCTCCTGAAACGAGTTGAGAGTAAGAGCTTGAGTGTGTTGCAGACTTAGTTTAGCCGGAATTTCATCTGAGCGTTAGAATTGGCGAAAGAAGGGGCTTGATGGTTAGCAACGCATAAAGTCGCTCAGGCTTTCTGCTCAGGCTTGGCTAAGATTCGGCCACTGTTGGCCACGGCCCATGGGGATTTTTACCCCAAAGCTTATGGCCCAAGCTCCGGCTTTACAAACCGAATTCGGCTGGCGTCAGGCTCAGCGCGTGGATAATTTCGCGCATTACGGCCTGCTCCTTGGCATCAAAATCACCGTCGGCATTGGCGATGACCGCGGCGAGTTGCACCACGGCGCGGGCTTCTTCCGGCTTCTTGACCTTCCCGATGGTCTGCATCAGCTCGATCTTGCCAAAGTCGAAGTCGCGGCTGATTTTGTCGCAGTAGGCGTCGTATTTGTCGCGCAGCTTGCCTACATCAAACGACTTGAGCTTGTCGCTGCTGGTAATGAACTGGGCGGTGCGGGTGCGCTCCTGCTGGTCAATCTTGCCGTCGGCGGCGCCAATCAGGGCGCAGGCGGCCATCGTCGCGTCGGCAAAAGCGGCGTTATTGAAACGGTCAAAGCCTTCCTGGGCCGCCTTCTGGCCGTCTTGCGCCATCTGCTTGAGCTTATTCAGAAATCCCATGCTAATTCCTCCGTGATGCGAAATTAAGGTGCTGCCACACTCTATACGCGACTTACGCCGTAAAGTTCCGCCCGCGTCAGGACTTCCTGCGCCCAGCGGCTGTGAGTGGCAGGTTCGCACATGCGCCCATGCAGCGAAAACACCGCTGGTGCGTCGGGGGCCAAGATAGCCTGCGCCTCGGCCACGTCGGTTTCGGCCACCCGGTAACCGTTGATGACCGTGTCAATCTGCGCCGGGTGCACGATGGTCTTGCCGCACAGTCCGTAATCCAGATCCTGGCGCAGCTCACGCTCCAGCGTTTCGGAATCCGAAAAGACCTCATACACGGGGCTGGACAGGTTCAGGCCGTAGGGTTTGAACACGCCCACCAGCATGGAGATGACCCGTTCCAGCGGCCCCTCGTACAGTGTGCGACCACGGGCGCGGCGCACCCCCAGCACGTTCAGCAGGTCGTTACCGCCGATGCGTAGACTCAGAATCCGCTCCTGCCAGCACTCGTGAAAAATCTGGTCTCGCAGCAGGTTCATGTGGTCTTCGGACAGCGCCTCACGGGTTTCCAGCGTGGGCATCACGCGGATGTGCGCCGGGGCCTGGCGCTCTATCAGCCGCAGGTAGTCGCCCAGATTGCCGCCGTGAACCTTGGGCAGCACGAAGCCGGAAATGCCGCCCAGGTCGTACTCCAGCACCTGCGCCAGCACCACAGGGTTACGCACCCGGATAAAGCGCAGCGGCCCCCCGGCGGCGGACAGCTGCGGCAGCACGCCGCGCAGGTTCGCCAGCGCCAGCGGCACGTCTTCGGGGCGCACGGCGTCCTCGGTGCAATAAATCAGGCTGCCCAGGCGCGGGTACTTTCCCTGTCCCAGCGCCAACAAATCCGGGCGGGCCGCCGGGACGTACAGGCTGGCCCCCAACTGCCAAGGGTTGAGCTGGCTCATTCTTGCCCGCCAGGGGCGATGAGCGCGGCGGCGAGGTAGGGCAAATCGGGGTGTTCGGTGGTCGGAATGCCCGCCCCCTCAGCCAGTTGCGCCAGATGCCGCGTGTCGGGATGTGTGGGGTCACGCAGCAGCAGGTGAGCGGGCTGGCGGCGCAGAAACACGCGGGTGGCCTCGCCCACGCTGGGCTTGACCAGAGACGGGTCGTGAACGCCGAGTTCCGCCGCGAGGCGCAGCACCTCCTGGTAGGGACGGACGGGCCGTGGGCTGCTGGGGAGCACGAAGTCAGGGCCGAAAGGCGCAGTCAGGGCGTCCAGGGCGGCCAGATACTTGGCCGTCACGTCCCAGTCGCGCAGCTTCCCCTCCACGCAGGCGGCGTGCAACTCGTGCGGCCCCGTCATGAAGGTGCGGCTGAGCAGCCCGCAGACGGTGGCATTCAGCACGGCGTGCGCCAGCAGCAGGTCGTCCGTGGTGGCCGCGTGGGTGGCTACGCCCGCTGGGTCGCTCAGCACTGCCAGCACAGGCGCCACCTCCGGCGGCAGGCTGGCGGCCAGCGTGCCCAGGATGCTGCCCTTGCCCGTCCAGCCGTCCACGAAAATCAGTGTCGCGCCGGGGTGCGCGGCCCTGACCTGTGCCAGCGCTACGCGGTCTATTCCCACGCCGCGAATGATACTGAGGGTGTGGTGCGGCAACTCCGGCGTGCCGCAGGTGCCAGCCCAGCGCCGCGCAAGCCGCCGCATCGCGCAGCCCACCGGGGTACCGGCGCGGGCCAGCGACACCAGCACCGGGCGCGAGTAGTCCCGTAAAAGCTGCGCCGTCAGCCCCGCAATCAGCGCCCCGACCCGCTCGCCGTTGCGGGCCAGGGCATTGGAATAGGCCCCCTGCTGCGCCTCGCTAGGCACCTTTTCGGGTGCGAGCAGCTCGCCGTAGGACACCCCAGAGCGAATCAGCGCCTCTTTTTCGGCCACGCTGACCAGCCGGGCCTGGGCGGGCCGCAGATGAATGGTCACGTCGGCGGGCGGCAGGGTGTGAGCCAGTGAACCGGGTTGGGGGTCTGCGCTCAAAGGGTCGCCCCAGAAAGTGGATGCTGGGCCGTGGGCGTCAAAAACACTGTACCTTTGCCGCTCAGGACAAAGACCAACCCTTCGCCGGAGCGCGCCGCATTGCGCAGGCCGCGCACCAGCGGGCGCAGTTCTACCTTCAGCGACGCTGAATACATCAGCATCAGGTCGCCGTCTACCATCACCGAGTCGCGCCCACTCAGTTCGATAACCTCCACTTCCGAAACGGGCACCGGCGATTCCACCACAAAGATGCCCGCCCCGGTCAGCTTGGGCTGGCGCAGGCCGTTGCCCGATAGCACCCCGGCAACGCTGGTGTGCGTGTGGGTGCCGACCCGCATAGTGTCCTGGGCCATATAAAAGGCGCGGTCGTCAAGAATCATCTCATCGCCCGGCTCGCCGCCCGCTTCGGCAATGACAAAGTGTTTGCGGGTCGGCTCTGTCCAGACCTTGCCCTGCCCGGTAAAGCGGGTGGCAAACGCGCCCTCGCCAGTGCCAGCGGCGGCCACCGCCCGGCGCAGAAAGCCGCCCTGCTGCTGCTGTTCCACGCTGGCCTGTACCTGTCCCACGCTGTACTGAAAGGCCCCCGGCTCCAGCAGCACACCGCTGCCCTGCAACTCGGCTTCCACGGTAAAACGCCCGTCCATCTCACGGGTTTCGGTAAGACCGTTCGCGCCCTGCGAGAAGCGGGTGACGCGGGTCAAAGCGTGAATTCGCAGGGTGAGGCCGTTGCCGCGCTGCTCCTGCACCAGTTGCATATGTTCCATCTCAGGACAGTCTTATCTTGGTATGTCAACTCTGCATGAGACGCGCCTTTTGCAGTGCCCTCATCAGCTGCCCGGCGGTGGGCGAAACGGCAAAGTCGCACTCCTGCATAAAGGGGAGGTCGCTGACCGAGTCGCCCAGCCCCAGGGTCAGCGCGGCCCCCGCAAAGTGCCGCTGGCGCAGGTAGCGCACCGCCGCCGCCTTGCCCAGCGTGCGCGGCAGCAGGCTGACGTTGTTGGCGTTGGCGATGACCTGTAGCGGGTGAGCGTCGTCCAGCCCGCTTTCCCAGTGCCCCTGCAAGTGGGCCAGCGCCTGCGCGTCGGCCTGCGGGTGCTTGATAACGGCCATGAACGGCAGCCCGGCGGCCTGATGAATGCTGAGGCGGCAGCCCAGGCGGCTGGCTTCCGGCCTGATTTGCTGGCTCAGCGCGTGCAACTGGCCCTGCAAGGACTCTAGCTGGGAGAAAACCTGCGCCGCCCAGACCTCATCCAGGTTTCCTGCCGGGGTCAGGATGGTCAGCCCGTGATTAACGACCCGCCACGAGGTAAACGGCAGCGTCACTCGGCGCATAGCGGCCTCGTCGCGGCCCGTGACCGGGATCACTGTGACCTTGCCGCCCCGCAGCAGTTCCATGAGCGTCACCTGCGCCGGGGTGGAATACGAATGCGCCGCGCCCGCCGTATTGACCGTTGCGGCCTGGAGGGTGTCCGGCGCGACTCCAGGCAGCTTGCGTAAGGTCTGAAAAAGCGTGTCGTCCAGGTCGGCAAAGGCCACGATTTTGTCAGTCATAACCGTGTCAGTTGTGCCAGTTAGACCAGTTGTGCCAATTAGACTAGTCATGCCAGTTTCACCGCCCTGGCGTGCGGCCCCAGTTCCCGCAGCAATTCGGGGTCAGGCTCACAGCGGCCCTCGTAGGTCAGCAGGATGTGATCGTAGTCTGCGGGGCTAACATTGTAGAGGTAATTGGGGATGCCGTCGTCGACGCTGTCGCTGAAGGTCAGGGTCCGGCCCATCGCCAGCCCCGGCAGAATCGGGCTGCGGGTGGTGGCGCTCCAGTGACAGCGGGCGACCGAGGGGGCCAGAGCCGCCGCCAGAGCGTAGGCCGGATACTGAAACTCGCCCATTCCCAGCACCAGCACCCGGTCGGTGTGGCTAAAAGTCAGGTGTGGCAGGCTAGTTCCCGCCACGTCGCCGTAGCGCGGTGAGAGCGTGGGCAAAAGCTCCGTCTTATCTTCCCCGTTGCCCACCACCGCCGGAAGCTGGGGCGGCTGCCAGTCGGGCGCAGTGGTAAAACTAAACGAGCCGCGCAGCACGCTGACAAAGTCGACCGGAACGCCCAGCGCGGCGGCCAGTTCGCCCCGGCGTCCGCACCAGTCGGTCAGGCTGACCAGCACGACCCGCTTTACCTGCGGGTGCAGTTCCAGCCACGCCACCGCCAGATTCTGAAGGGTGGTTCCAGTCGAAATCTCGTCGTCTACCAGCACCAGTTCCCGCGCCACGCGGGCTTGCTCACCGGGGTCGTACAGCAGGTGCGCGGGCGCGTGCGAGTGCGGCTCGTCAAAGCGCAGCAGCAGGGGCCGCCGGGTCAGGTAGCGGGTGGTGTGCTGGAAAGTCGCCTGCCTCCCGGTCTGCTCCAGCCACGTCTGGAAGACCCCCTCACCCAGCGCGGTGGCCGTTTCCGCCAGCCCTATAAAGTGCGGCTGCGTGAGGGGCGGCAGCGCGGCGGCCAGCAGCGTCCAGACCTGTTTGGCCGTGTGGGGCGTGACGGGAATATGCTTACCCAGCACCTTGCTGACAAACAGAAACCCGCGCCTGGGGTTGCGCCGCACGGCGTAGTCCAGCAGGTCGTCCAGGGGCAGGGCGCTCCGGTCAATCTTCAGGGTCAGGGTGCCGCTGGGCAGGAGGACAGTCCTGGAGTCGGCCTCACTTACCGCCATGTCCGCACCGTCTTGTCCTCGGTGACGCTCAGGCCGGTCTGCACGGGCGGCAGACGGTTCCAGTCCAGCTGGCCCGTGGCGGCGTCCAGCAGCAGGCGCGCAAAATTGATGCCCGCTGCCATGCTATAGCGCAGGCCCCCGGACGCGCGGGCGTTGATTTCCAGCATATTGGCGACCCCGTCAGCGTCTTTAGTCTGAAAGTTAAAAATTCCGCTGAGATTGTATTTCCGGGCCAGCTGTCCGGCGACCTCGACCAAATCGGGGCGGTCTTCAATCAGTTGCCCCGCGCCACCCTTGCGGCGCACCACGGCCCGAATCAGGCGGCCTTGCCACGCCACGCAGTCGATGCTGCGTTCGTGGCCCTCCAGGGTATGCATCAGCAGCATGGTGGGCAGTTCGCCGCTGCCCAGCAGCTCACGGGCGGCCTGCACACTCAGCTGGTACAGTTCGCCGCGCAGGAAGGCCGCCAGGTCGGGCTGTTCCAGCAGCACCCGGAACCCGCTGGCATAGATGCCCCGCGCCGGTTTCATGCACAGTCTCACACCTGGAACTTTAAGTTCGGCGTAGGCGGCGTCAAATTCTGCGAGCGTCTGAAAGGTCATCCAGCGGGGAATAGGCAAAATATTCGTGTCCCAGCCGCGCAAAAACTCGTCCTTGCGCTCCAGCAGGCGCTGGGTGGCCTCGTCGGCGGGCACGATCAGGCGCGTGCCAATGGCCTCAAATTCGGCCTGATGCGAGGCCAGCCGTTCGCGCTCTTTGCCCGGAATGACCCACCCGATGCCGTGCTCCTGGCAGGTTTGCAGCAACCAGGCCACATACGCCTCGCCTAGCACCCCTTGCGGCTCCACTAGGCGGTATGGGGCCGCCGTCAGCATCCCGTGCTGGGGGTCGCTGTGGCTGGCCCAGACCTCGTAGGGCGATCCTTCCAGGGCGCGAATCTGAGCCGCAGTTACGCTAAAGTTTTTGGCAAAGAGCACCTTTGGGCCAGATGTTGCTGCGCCAGATGCGGCTGGACCAGTTACGGCTGGACTAGTTACTGGGCGGCTGGGCATCCTGAGCAGTATACCGGCTGGAAAATAGGGCGCAGATGCCCGGCGGCCTTCAACTGAGTCGTTGCCCAAACTCCTGCGCTGCCTGCAACGCCGCAGCCCTAGCCTGGGCGCTGTGCTGAGCCTGCAATGCCCGCAGCCGCGCCAGCTGCCCGGCGTCGAGGTGAGCCTGCACGCCTCCGGCCACCAGTTCAGCCTCATGGCCGGTCAACGCCAGCACCAGCCCGGCCAGAAAGTGCTGCTGAAGCTCGTCCTCAGCCCGCAACAGGCGCTGTGGGTGAGTCTGAAAGTGGTGCTGCTGTAAGACCGCGTTTCTGAGCCGCTGCGCCAGTGACCCGGAAAATCCCAGCAGGCTCTGGGCTGTGACTCTGAGGCCAGCGGCCCGGTACTGCTCCGCCGCTCCGACATCGCCACTGGTATACGCCCAACCGTCGGCCCGCAGGTTAATAAGCGATTCCAGGTCAACCACTTCCAGCAACCGTAAAAGCTCGGTGTTGGTCAGGTCTGGTGCATCGACGAGTTGCGTCAGCACATCGTCTTGTTCCGGGCCTCCGAGTTTGGCCATGAGCGCCGCTGACTCCCGCCAGTGGTCAAGGGCACTGACATCCTGGGTGACCGGCAAACTGCTGTCCAGGTCGTAAAGGGTCAGGTCGTTGGTTTTAAGGTGGGCCAGCAGCAGCCGCCCCGCATTGGTCCGTTCACCGCCCACGCCGCCCCGGTAGAGTTGCATCAACTTCTGGCCTTTGGCGATGGCGTCGGGGGGCAACATAGGATCATGCTACAGCTTCAATTTCTCCGTAATTTATTAGTCGTTCGGGCCGTTTCATAACTCAGGGCAGGGAAAGTCTGAAATAAGCTGTTTAGCACGCGCTTCGCGTCACCCCTATCGGTTTGCCCTCTGCGAGTCCGAGCCTCTTGCAGCGCAAGCTGTAGCCGTCCCCCGCAGATAGGAAGAGGCTGAAAAATTCGTGCTGGTCACACTTGGGCGCAGCAGGACTTTCAAAGTGTCCGAACCATTGTTCAGAAAGTGTTGGCTAAAGTGTCGGCTAAAGTAAGCACATGCGTTTCCTTGTGGTAGAAGACGAACTCGACATCCGGAGGCCCCTGGTTGCCAATCTGCGTGAAGCAGGCTTTGCCGTCGATGAAGCCCAGAGCGCGACGGAAGCGCACGAACTGGCTGTCAATTTTCCCTTCGATGCCTTGATGGTCGATGTTGGTTTACCAGAGGGGCCGCTGGCAGGCTTTAGTCTGGTGCGGCAGCTACGCAGCGAAGGCCACAGCGTTCCCGTTATGTTTCTGACCGCCCGTGACGCCGTTGAGGACCGCATTACGGGCCTGGATGCCGGGGGCGACGACTATATGGTCAAACCGTTTCACCTGGGTGAGGTGCAGGCCAGACTACGCGCACTGGTCCGGCGTGGCCGCGCCGAAATTCAGAGTACCCGTGTATGGCACGATCTGGAATTCGACTGGACTTCACGGGCCGTGAGCCGCTCCGGGCAGCGTGTGGCCCTGACCGCTAAGGAATACTCGCTGCTGGAAGTGCTGGCCTCACATCCAGGGCGCGTGTTTACCCGTGAAGAACTGATTGACCGTGTATGGGACGGGCGGTTCGACGCCGAATCGAATGTGGTCGACACCTACGTTCGCAACCTGCGCCGCAAACTCGGCGACGATGTGGTGCAGACGATGCGCGGCGTAGGCTACAGCTTTCCGGCTGGGGAGTAAGCCTTGACCCTCCGGGCACGCCTGACCCTACTGACCTTCTGGGTCATGCTAGTCTCGCTGCTTACCTTTGCCGGGATTGCCGGAGTAATGCTCTGGCGGGTAGAACTCGGAAGCGTCGTGCGGCAGACCTCGGCGCAGGCCGACGCCCTCCTGACCATTGCCACGACCGACCCGGGCGACCACCAGTTCGCACTGGACGCCGATGATCTGCTAGAGCAAAATGGCCTGAGCGCAGCGGCCCGCATCTACAACGGGGCCGCACTTAGCTGGTCCGGAGGAGCCAACGGCCCGGATACCCTCGACCCTACTTTTCTCAGCGACCAGGAAACGCGGGCGACACGCGCAGTCGGCAGCTATCTGGTGGCCTCGCGGCGTACAGGTGACACGACCGTGCAGGTGGGGCGCAGTCTGGAACCGCTTACCCATCTGCTGCGGCGTTACGCACTGATCGCTTCCCTGACGCTGCTGCTTCTCAGTAGTGCGGGCGGCGCACTGGTGGCCCATGAGGTGCGCCGTACCCTGCACCCCCTCGAACAGCTGGCGGCGCGGGTCGAACACCTCGACCAGCCCGGAGCGCTCCCGGCACAGCAGGAAAACGACGAAGTGGGTGCGCTGGCCCGCGCCCTGCAACGCAGTCTGAGTGCCCTCAGGGCCGAGCGCGAACGCGAGACGCTGTTTCTGGCAAGTGCGTCCCACGAATTGCGAACACCGGTCACGGCAATGCTGGCCGACGTGCAGCACGTCCTGTCGCGGGAACGGCCCGCCGCCGAGTTGAGGGCCACCCTGGAACGCACCGAGAAAACCGCCAGCCGCCTGCGGCAACTGACCGGTAACCTGATGACCCTGACGCGTGTGCAGCGGCTCACCGGCGAGCACGGCCCCGTCAAGCCCACTGACAACTTCGCTCTGCTCGACCTGCTCGAAGTGGCAGGCGAGGCCGTGGACCTGCTGCAACCCCTGGCCCTCAAGCAAAATCTCGATCTCTGGCTTGATGGACAGACCTGCCTGGTTCGTGGGGACCGGGTCATGCTCGGCAGCGTGCTTGAAAACCTGATCGGCAACGCCATTAAATTTACGCCCAGAGACGGCGAAGTACAGGTTCAGGTGACTTACCTGGGCAACGGTGATGTGCAGCTGACGGTACAGGACAGCGGCCCCGGCTTTCCAGAGGGTGCGCTGACCGAAGCGTTCGTGCGGGGGCAAACCAGGGTCGAGGGCTTTGGGCTGGGGCTGGCGGTGGTGCGTGAAGTCATCGAGGCGCACCACGGTCAACTGCTCCTGGGCCACGCCAGCGGCGGAGGCGCACAGGTCAGGGTGACGCTTCCCTCCCCTACCCCAGCAGAACGGGGCTGAGCAGCGCAGGTGCCCCCCACCCAGCTGTCTCCCATCCAATCCAGGCCTAAAGCAGCTTTCATCATGACGCCCTTTGGAGAACTTCAGCCCAAGTGGCTTGCCCAGGCAAGACGGACTCGCCTGGGCAAGCCTGCCCGCTTCCTGGGCAAAACGGCACCCAGGCAGGGGCCTGCCCGCTGTCTTGGCAGCAAAAGCCATAAATGACATGGCCTTTTTACAGGCTTTTATCCTTATGACCGGATAAAAGTCATGAGAGATGCCGTCCCAAGAGGCGGCTCTGGTGGGGCACGGGTGGACTTGACCGGGTGAGGGTCAGGGTGGCCCGGTATAAAAAGGGTTTTCAAGATGGGAAATCTACGTGCTAGACGCGACGATATAGATCGTCTCCCCAACTGTAAATTGCTCAAGCGGCGCTCTTTATGAGCATCAACCGTATTTTCCGGACAGGCCCTTAGTAGCACCTGGCTATAGTTACATTGGTCTGGGAAAAGAGCCCAAACCCACTCCACTTCCGCCCAGAACTCCTTTTGGCTACTCGCTCTGCTTCGCAGCTTTGCAAGTCCGCTCGGAGCGATGATGCAATCATCACCCGCCAGCTACTTAGGCGGGTTATCCCCCAGATAGGTTAGTCCGCTTTTAACCGTGGCGTAACCTGGGTGCGCCAGTATAAGCTTATGAAGAAGAACCTTTCCATGCTGGCTCTGACAGGCGCTCTGGCCCTGGGTGGTTTCCTGGGGTATGGCCTGAACGAACGCAGTGCCGCGCAGCAGAGTGCGGCGGTAGTGACCCCGGCATCCACAGCCCTGCCCACCGCCCAGACGCAGACGGGGGCGACGGCCCTGATTCCTACGGCGGACAATGGCCGCGCCAGAACCGAATCGGAGGCCAATACCGTGCAACTGGTCAAGGCCCGGCAAAACGGTCTGGTGTACATCAGTGTGACGGAAAAGAGTACGGCCACCCCGCAGGCCCAGCTGCGCCAACGGCTACAGGAGCAGTTCGGGCAGCAGTTCAACCTGCCCGACGACGGCAATAGCGGCACTGGCGAACTGGCACGCGGCACCGGTAGCGGCTTTTTTGTCGATACGCAGGGCGACATCATCACCAACAACCACGTGGTAGAGGGAGCCGATACCATTACCATCCGCCTGCACGGCAGCAAGCAGACCTATAAAGCCAAAGTCGTGGCCCGCGCCCCCGACTTCGATCTGGCTCTCATTCGGGCCGACGGGCTAAGCAGTGACAGGATTCAGCCGATGCCGCTGGGCGACAGCGACAAGCTAGACGTGGGCCTCAAGGCCGTGGCAATGGGCGCACCCTTCGACCTGGATTTCAGCGTGTCCGAAGGCATCATCAGCAGTCTGGAACGCAAAGTCGCGGTAGGCACCAAGGAAATTCAGCAGAGCGTCATTCAGACCGACGCCGCCATCAATCCCGGCAACTCGGGCGGGCCACTGCTCGACAGCGCCGGACAGGTTATCGGGGTCAACACCCAGATTCTGACCGGGGGCATCGGCCAGAGCGCAGGGGTAGGCTTTGCCATCCCGATCAACACAGTCAAAAAACTGTTACCGCAGCTTCAGGCGGGCAACGGGCAGGTGCTCAAGACTCCTTCGTTGGGCGTGCAGTTTACCGATCTCAGCGGGCTGAGTCCCGAGGTGCGCCAGAAGTACGGTCTTCCGGCCAATGGCGCACTGCTTCAAAACGTCTTTCCGAATAGCCCGGCAGCGGCGGCACAGCTCAGAGGCGGCAGCAACAACGCCATTCAGGATACCAACCCGGCGACGGGGCAAACGGGCGCAATCAGCACCAACGGCGACATCATTACCGCCATCGATGGCCAGAGCGTCGCCACAGGAGACGACCTGCAACGCGCCATCATCAGCAAACGCCTGGGCGACAGCGTCAAATTGACTGTTCAGAACGGCAGACAGTCCCGCGAAGTCACCGTGACCCTCAGCGCATTCAATTTCCCGGCCAATCCCAGCGCCCAGAACTGATCCGGCCTGTCCTCCAATTCCCGTATGTCTGGAGCGGGCAGGCCTACTCAAGCGAGTCCGTTTTGCCCAAGAAGCGGGCAGGCCCCTTCAAGGGTGCTGTTTTGGTCAAGAGGCGGCCCGGCCTGCTCAAGCAAGCTGCACTGCCCCGAATCATGAGAGAGCTTTCGGCACCCCTCAGCTTCTTTGGGACGAAGCGCTACGAGACAAGACATAAAAATATCCGCGACCAGAAGATACTGGGGCGGATATTCTGTGTTGCCTTTAGCGCCCTTACGATACAGCCGGGGTCTACTTTTTCCTCATCTCCTGGTCAGGCCAGAAAACCGTAAAGCCGACTGCCCCGGTTGGACCACCAGACTGGTCGTAAAATCTGATGGTTAAAGCCGTAACACTGTACAGTTCGGCGCTTACAATCTGATGCTGAGGTTCTTAATCGCGTCATCGATGGTGAGCCAACTGGAAGCGGGCTTGGAGCTTGCAGAAGGGTTAAAGATAGCGCCCTTAATGTCGTATGGCCCAGTAATTCCCGAGGTTCCCTTGAAGTGCACGACATTCCAGCCAGCGTTGAGGCTGACTACCGGGGTTTGGGGGTTTTGAAACTTGGCCGAGATAGCACTGACCTGCGGCGAATTAGCCAGCTTAGTGCAATCGACTGAGCCGCTGAGATTGGTGGCCTGGTCGACATAGACCCACAGATCCATATTCATCTCGGAACTGACCGACGCGACATTGCCCTGCGCCGAGGCTGCATAAACTTGCTGTGAGGCGCCGCTCCGCACGGCGTTAAGCGCAGCGAAGCCAAAGCCCTTAGCCGCCGCATTGCTGGAAATCAGGTTGCCTACACAGCCTACGTTCGCCATGATCGTGCTGGCCGACACCAGCTGTCCAGCCAGCGCACCCGCGTCCGGCAGGTTCAGCGTAAAGCTGCCGTCAGCTGCCACAGGCGCCGAAGCCAGCACGGTCGTTCCTGTCCCGGCGAGTGAAATCTTACCCTCGCCCGAACCACTCTTGACCGTTCCAGTGACCTGAACGGGGGGCGCCACCGGGGTTTTAGGATCTGAGGAGCAGCTCGATAGGGCGACGGTCAGGGTAGTCAGCATTAACGGAGCCATTAGTTTATTCATGGGCTTTAAGCCTAGCAGAAGGTTATATCCGTTTTCTTAAAACCATCTTCTATGAAGTGCCACGCGGCAACGCGGTCTCCACCTTTTGGCGGTTGGTTCCTCAGGCCAGACCCGCTATTCTCGCTGGGTGCTTCGTCCGCCCGCTTTTATTCTGCTTGCTCTGGCAGGACTGACGGCGCTGCTTTCTCCAGCAGTTCCGGCCCTGCTGCGTTACGGAACCCTGCCGCACAAAGCGCAGGGGCCGATCAATCTCGTGTTGGCGGGTATGGATGTCGATTACGACTGGAAAGCCCCCGTCTGGCCTTACCCCGCCAAGCCCCTGGATTTCAAGACCCGCACCGACACGCTGATGCTGGCGCAGATTCGCCCGGACGGGCAGATCAACCTGCTGAGCATTCCGCGCGATACCTGGGTCGATATCGACGGTTACGGCTGGGGCAAGATCAACAGTGCCAACAAACACGCCGCCGAAGCCTCCCCAGATGACCCCGAAGCCGGGCCCAGAGCGCTGATGACCAGCGTACAGAAGTTAACAGGCGTTCCCGTTGATGGCTACCTGTTCTTATCCCTCAGTGCCGTGCGCGACCTGACCAACGCGGCGGGTGGCGTCAGGGTAGACGTGCCGCAGCGCATGAAATACGACGACAACGCCGGGCACCTACACATCGACTTGCACCCCGGCCCTCAGAACCTCAGCGGCGAACAGGCCGAAGGCTTTCTGCGCTTCCGGCACGACGGCATGTCGGATATAGGCCGCGTGGGGCGGCAGCAGGCTTTTATCAGTGCGCTAAGCAACAAACTCCGCAGTCCGCTGAACTGGTGGCGCTTGCCGGGCGCCGCCGGAGCGATCAACCGCAACACCAGAAGCGGCCTGACCCGCACCCAGGTCGGCGAACTGCTGGGCGCAGTCCTGAGCGGCCCTAAAATCAATGCCCTGACCCTGCCCGGCCGCTTCGGCCAGGGCGGAACCTGGGTGGTGGACCGCCCGGTTCTGGGTCAGCTGGTGCAGCAGCACTTCCGCGATCCCAGCGACCCGCGCAACCAAACCATCAGCGTGGTCAATCTGGCCGCCCCCGCAGGCAGCGCCACCCGGCTAAAATCCCGACTGGAAGCAAGTGGGTACGCTTCGGTTCAGATCGCCGAGGAACCCCGCCATGAGACCGCCACGACCATTTCCGGCACCGGGGCAAACCGGGTCCGGCAGACCCTGGGATTCGGGAGCGTCAGCAACGAAGCGCCGACCACCGGGGCAGAAATCACCATCCGGCTGGGCAACGACACACCGCCGAACTGAGCAACACAATAGGTCAAGCGGCTATGCATTCGATCTGTTTCATTGACAGCCCGCCAGGACGCCGGATTGCCAACTCCACGCCCGGAACCCGTAGCTCTCCTACTCGCGTCCGCCCGGATTGAATCTATTGATAACGCGGAAAGTTGTTGTCGAATTGTAAACTCTGGACATGTCTGAGGTTTGGAAGCCACGACTCCTCAC
>NZ_JAGLBG010000046.1 GCF_018260405.1 Deinococcus sp. | reverse complement strand
TCGCTAGGGTAAGCTGCGCGTTCCACCGTTAAAGCCTAAAACATTTCCCATGGTTAGGGCCTCAGACAGCCTCTAACATTGCGAGATTCCGGGAAAGCACCGGAACCTCTCCATTCCCGCTCCAACGTACTTTCTTGTGCTACGCGCTCCGCGCGGTTTATCTACAAGATAAACGCAGTGTACTTAATTCCGTTTGAATCCCCATGCGGGATACTCTCTACCCGCCGCCTCCCTAGCCTGGATATAGTTAGCCTCACTTTCCCATCCCGATTTCGCCCACCCGTATGGAGGCTCCATGCCGATTTACAAGCTGTCTACCCACCAGCCCCAGATTGATCCGTCCGCTTTTATCGCCCCCAGCGCCGACGTGATCGGACAGGTGACTGTAGGGGCGCAGGCTAGTGTCTGGTTCGGCTGCGTTCTGCGGGGCGATGTCGAGATGATAAGGATCGGTGAGCGCAGCAACGTGCAAGACGGCGCGGTGCTGCACGCCGACCCCGGATTTCCATGCGTGCTGGAAAGCGACGTGACTGTGGGCCACCGGGCCATCGTTCACGGGGCGCACTGCGGGGCGGGTAGCCTGGTAGGCATGGGCGCGGCGCGGTGATGCTCAACGGGTCGCGGCTGGGCGCCGGGGCGGTGCTGGGAGCCGGGGCGCTGCTGCCCGAAGGCGCAGAGGTGCCGCCGGGGATGCTGGCCGTCGGCATTCCAGCGCGGGTCGTCAGGACGGTTGCAGCAGCCGGTAACGCGGAGCGGTATGTTCATAATGCCGGGCGCTTTAGCCAGGAGTTAGCAGAGGTGAACCCGGGTGTGGCAGAATGACCCCACGTTTCGCCGGAGAATCTGAGTGACTGATCCTGACCGTACCCCCAATCCAGAGCGTCGTAAAGGCTCAAAAGCGCCCGCGCCCGACAAAGCCGCGCTGCCCAAAGCGGCTTCACGCCAGCTCGAGAAATCTCCGGGGGCACAGGCTGAAGTCCCGCATATCCAGACCCCGCAGGGCCAGACCGCCGACCAGTTGCCCAAAGACCTCGCCGCCGGGCTGCTCGATTCGCCTATCTTCGGAAACGCGGTGATCGCTGGGCCAGCCGGAGGGCACCCGCCCGAAGCCGAGGAACTGATCGATTTCGTGCCGCAACTGCTGCCCATGTACCCCGGCAACGAGCCTTTCCTGGCGCGTTTTTTGCCCCGCAGTGCCCCGCAATACCACGGCCTGAATACGGAATTTTGCGATCTGCACGCTTTTTTGAAGTACCTGCATGAACGCACCTGGCACGGCTACCTTCAGGCAACCCTGGGCGACCAAAACGCCTACGTGCTGCTGTATGAGGGCCGCACGGTGGCCGCCGCCGCCGCCAGCTCCACAGGCGAACTGGCCCTGGGCGAACTGCTGAGTTTCTATGAGGAAGGCGCGACCCTTAGCGCCCACCCGCTTTCACCGACCTTTGCCCACGTTCTAAGCGGCGTGGGCAGCCGCGCCTGGAAGTTCAACCTGACCGAGGACTTCACAGGACTGCACGCCCGCCCCACCGGGGCTATCTTTTACGACCGGGGCGAAATCGTGGCGACGATGCCCGCCACCTTGCCCTATGAAGGCGCGTTTCCGGCCCCGCTGCGCCCCCAGACCCTGATTTTGCCGCGCAGTCTGGCGGGCTGGGCGCACCATGCCTACAGCTTGACCTTGCGGGGACGCGACGCGCTGAATGCCATTACCGACATTCATCTGGAGTTCAAGCACAATCACGGGCCCGCAGGCTTAGGACTGCTGCGGGCGGTGTCGCAAAATCTCAGCCCCGCCGAATATGCCATGCGAGAAGACCTGGCCCTGCACGAGATCGAGCCGCTGCTGGACACCTTTATAAAAGGCGGCTACCTCCGCGACGGGTAAACCCAGTAGGCAAGAGGGCACGAACCCACCAGGTGGTCAGCGCTGCTGCGTAATACTGCCCACTTAGAGCAGCTCTCCGAACGATGGGCACGTCGGAAAAACGACACCCGTATTTCGCCTCCTCGCCTCTGCTCGCATTGAATTCAAAACGGCCCCGTTCCATCGGAAGGCCATATTACGCAAGCTGCGTTCCCCCCCTCCCAACCTCCCCCGGAAGTGGAGAGGAGCTTAAAACGGGACAGAACTTTGAAAGTGTCCGAACTAGTGATGAGGCCAGTCTCAGCGGCCTTCGCGCACGTCTTCGATCAGTTCGCTGACGATGTCGAGGGCCGCCGGACCCAGCGGAGAGCGGGTGACGCCCAGCAGCGTGCCCAGTTTGTCGCGCCGCGCACTGCTGATAAAGGCCCAGCGTTCGAGGTCGCCCCGGTGAATACGGGCTGTTTCGTCGCGCAGGTAACGCACGGTGCCGTCGTAGTATCCGGCCTGAAAGGCGGCGCGGGCCAACCTTTCTTGTTCTAGCAGCCCCAGGCCACGGGTCGCCAGCAGCACCCGCCGGGCCTCGGCCTCGCCGCCAAAGCCGTACAGATTTTCCAGCCGGTAGACGGCTTTGGGAAAACGCAGCCCCGCCACGGCCCGCCACGCGTGCGGCAGCCGGATTTCAAACTCGGGCCAGGCGTGCAGGTAAGACAGCAGCGCCGGATACAGCAGCTTAAGGGCCACGTCGCGGGCGTCGGCCAGCGCCAGCAGCTGTTCCTGGGGGCCGTGTCCGGGGGCGGTATGGTCCTTGACGGCCAGATTGAGCATTTCCTGGGCCTGAAAAATCAGGTCACTGCGGTAGGCGGCCAGCTCCGAGGCCTTCAGGTTCCAGAGGGTGCGCTGAATGCGCCCGTAAAATCCGGTGGGATCGTAGACGACGCGACTGGTCGCCAGCAAGGCCAGCGGCGCTTCTTGCCGGGCCGTGTCCCAGTCACGCCACAGTTCCAGTTTTTCGTACGGGAAACGCTCGGTACTTATGCCCGCCCGCACCTCGATCTGCGGACTCTGTAAGCCGCGCTCGAAAGTAACAAACAGCGGACGGCTCCCTTCCCAGGCGTTGTCGGTGTCGTAGCTTCCGGCCTGGGCCACCGCCCTGATCTTGCGGTCGGCCACCAGGCGCTCGCTGACACGCTCGGGCGAAGTTTTCTGTTCTATTGTGCGTTCCTTTCCCGACAAGCATCCCCCACGAAACGGCCCTGTCAAAGCGCCGGAGTCGTCCTCCAGCATAGAGCCTTTCGGCGCAGCATAGAATGCGCCGCATGACTGATCTTCTCAGTGGATGGCAACCCGCCCCCGCAGGCTTCAAGCACGTCGTCAGTGTCAGCCTGGGCAACAGCAAGCGCAATGCCCGTGAGGAAATCAATGTGCTGGGCCAGCCCTTTGTGCTCGAACGCCTCGGAACCGACGGCGACAGCAAGAAAGCCGCTGAACTGTTCAAGCAGCTTGACGGCAGGATTGACGCTTTCGGGCTGGGCGGAGCCGATCTGTATGTCAACGCCGACGGGCGGCGCTACACCTTCCGCAACGTTAAGAAGCTGGTCGCCAACGCAAAGATCACACCCGTACTAGACGGCAGCGGCCTGAAGAACACGCTGGAACGCGACGCGGTGGCGCAGCTTGACCCGGTGCTGGGCTGGCGCACCAAGCGCGTGCTGATGGTCTCGGCGGTAGACCGCTTCGGTATGGCCGAGGCCCTAGCCGAACACGGCGCAGACATTGTTTTTGGCGACCTGATCTTCGGGTTGAACATCGACCGCCCGATCCGCAGCATTCAGAACCTGCGCCAGGTTGCGCGGCTGGTGCTGCCGCCCCTGACCCTGTTGCCGCAGGACTGGTTTTACCCCACGGGCGACAAACAAGAGCGCAGTGTCGGGGGCAAAGGGACGCGCTACTACGCCTGGGCCGACGTGATCGCCGGAGACACCCACTACGCCAAGCGCTACGCCCCCGAAGACCTGCTGGGCAAGACAATCCTGACCCAAACCATCACCGAAGCCGACCGCCAATGGATGAAAGACCGTGGCGTGGCCCGCCTGATCACCACCACGCCGCGCATGGGCAGCCGCAACTTTGCGACCAACGTCCTCGAAGCGTTTTTCGTGGCCCTGAGTGGCAAAACACAAGCGCTGAGCGAACAGGAATACCTGCACTACATCCGGCAGGTGGGCTTCAAACCAGAGATCAACGAGCTGTAATACGGATTCAGCTAAATTCCGCCACAGTCGGAAAATCGCCGTCTGTGGCTCCATACCGCGAAACCCGTATGCTGTTCCTACTCACATCCGCTCGGATTGATTCAGAACTGCACCGAATCAATCGGAATCCGTATAAGCGTATAAGTAGGTGAAAGCTCAGAACTCCAAATCCTCTGGCGGCTCCCGGCGTATTCTTTCCAGATGGGCCTGATAAGCCGCGTGCTCAGCCCAGAGCGACTGCGGCAGGTCGTCTCGCCCCAGATAAAACGCCGCCTGCATCACACCCGGCAGCACCACCGCGTCCTGACATTCCCGGTTGTACGCCGTCTGGGTTATTTGCGCCTGCTCATGCGTCAGCGCCAGAGCACCCTGGCTGAGTAGCATTCCTGCCCACTGCCGACCCGCCGCAAAGGCAATCAGCGCCAGAATATTTTCCACGTCCCAGAAACCGTGCTGGGTGCTGTCGTCTTGCAACCGCAGTTGCGCGGGCAGATGAGGAAGTAACCCTTCCAAAGCCGCCTGATATTCGGTTAAGTCGGATTCTTGCAGGTATGTTTTGATCAGCGGCTCAAAGCGTGGCCTGGAATTCTCCATCCTGACCAGCTCCGATAAGAGGGGGGAGTGATTCAAATCGGGAAAACGCGCCACTACCTTGAACAGCACGGGCACCGCGACATAAGTGGCGGGGTAGATGTCGCCCTGATGCCAGATTTGCGCCCAGATGCGTTCATGTAGAGGAATCTCTTCTGATGGGCACGTCGGAACAACACCGCCGCGCCGTGCATTCTACGTCTCGCTCTTTCTTTTTCACTCGTTCCACTCGGCAAAAAGATGGTCAAAAGAGCACCATCTTTTTGCAAAATGCTCTAGAAGCTGAACCAGCTTTCCCCACTCCCGTCTTCGCTGGCCCCATGCAGCCGGGTGACTTCCAGCCCAGCCTGCCATAGCCCCGGCTCACGCCGCATCAGGGTCAGCAGGGCCACATCATCTTCCGGGGTGAGCCAGCGGCTAATAGTCAAAGCTTCACTACTCGCTACACTTTGCTCTGTCCATCCCAGGTTATCCAGCGGCTCGGCAAGGCGGGCGTACAGGTCATTCTGTGTTCCCACGCCGCGGAGCAGGGCCAGCGACGACGCGGTACTGGCCCGCGCATGGCCATTGCCGCCGCCGCCGATAACTTCCAGCGTCCAACCATCTGGGGCCTTCAGCGGCGGCAGGGTGGGCAGCGGACTGATGTGCTGGCGCGCCCAGTGCCCGTAGGCGTGCGGTTGCAGATTCAAGCACAGGTCAACGCGACCCTGCTCATCGTGGCGGGTATCCCAGCAGGCGGCAACCTTTCCGGCGTCGTTCAGCAAAACCATGCAGCAGGGGTCGGGCGCAGTCGCTTCGTGTTCAGGAAAATCGGGGCGGTTACTGGCCTGAAACCCCGACGGCCTGAAAGCGTGGGGCGTCATCTCGGCGTCGCGCCAGCCCAGCGCCCGCAAAGCGGCATTAGCCTGACGAATGACATTGTCACTTTCGGCGACAGGCACAGGCAAAAAGTAGAGGCTGCCCACGTACCAAGCACCCTCCGCCGAGGTCTCGATGCTTCCCAGCAGGCCAGCAACTTCCGGCAGGGGGGCGGGCGCGGCCTGTAGCCCCTGCCCAGGCCGCAGCACGGGCGAATCTAGATCGCCCTGAAAACGCAGCGCGGCCAGCAGCAGGTCACGTTCGGTGGGTGGGGTCATAGCCGCCATTGTGGAACGGAACTGAAAGTCAGAGGTGAGAGGTTCCACTGTTGCCCTTACGCCCATAGCGTAAAATATGCCCATGCGGTTAGACTCCGTTTTTCCGGTGAACGTGTACCTGGTTCCCCTCCAGAACCCCGTCTGAACCCTTCACTCCTACTCGTTTTACTCGCCGTTGCCCGCCCAACGTGGAGGTTTACATGCTCAAGGTCCGCTCCGAATACACGCCCGCTGGCGACCAGCCCACCGCCATCGCGTCTCTGGTAGGGGGGCTTGAGAGCGGCCTGAGGTTTCAGACGCTGCTGGGGGCAACTGGCACCGGCAAAACCTACTCCGTGGCCAAGGTCATAGAGCAGACCGGGCGACCGGCCCTCATCATGGCCCCCAACAAAATCCTGACCGCGCAACTGGCCTCCGAGTTCCGCGAGTTTTTTCCCGACGCCGCCGTGGAATTTTTTATCAGCTACTACGACTACTACCAGCCCGAAGCCTACGTGCCCGGCAAGGATTTGTTTATCGAGAAGGACGCCGCTGTGAACCAGGAAATCGAGAGGCTGCGCCACTCCACCACCCGCAGCCTGCTGACCCGCCGCGACACGATTGTGGTCGCCAGCGTGTCGTGTATCTACGGCCTGGGCGACCCCGCCGAGTACACCGCGCTCAACGCGATTATCAAAAAGGGCGGCTCTATGCCCCGCGACGAACTGCTGGGCCGCCTGATTAACATGCAGTACGAGCGCAACGACATAGAGCTGATGCCGGGGCGCTTTTCGGTCAAGGGCGAAACGATTACTGTCTGGCCCGCCTACGACGAGCAGCCGCTACGGGTAGAGCTGTGGGGCGACGACGTAGAGCGCATCAGCGTGGTCCATCCGCTGACCGGCGACCGCCTGGCCGACCTGGACGCCACCGTGGTGTATCCGGCCAAGCATTACGTAAGCAGCGCGGGCAACATCGAGCGGGCTATCGTGACCATTGGGCAGGAGCTGGACGAAAGGCTGGAATATTTTAAGTCGGTAGGCAAGCTGCTGGAGGCGCAGCGCATCAAGGAGCGCACCCTCTATGACCTGGAGATGCTGAAGGTGCTGGGCTACTGCTCGGGCATTGAAAACTACTCGCGCCACATAGACGGGCGGGCGGTGGGGGCTACGCCTTACACCATGCTGGACTACTTTCCCGACGACTTCGTGACCTTCATCGACGAGTCACACGTCACCGTGCCGCAAATCGGTGGAATGGCGAACGGCGACCGGGCGCGGAAGCAAACATTGGTGGACTACGGCTTCCGGCTGCCGAGCGCGATGGACAACCGCCCGCTGAACTTCGATGAATTTATGTCCAAGACCGGGCAGGTGGTGTTCGTGTCGGCCACCCCCGGCCCCTACGAGCGCGAGCACAGCGACAGTGTGGCCGACCAGATTATCCGCCCCACCGGACTGGTCGACCCGCCGATTACCGTGCGGCCCATCAACGGCCAGATTGAAGACCTGCTGGGCCGCATCCGCCAGCGCACCGAAAAGGGCGAGCGCACGCTGGTCACCACACTTACCAAGCGGATGTCCGAAGACCTGACCGAGTACCTGCTGGAAAAGGGCGTACGGGCGCGGTACATGCACAGCGACATTGACAGCGTAGAGCGTCAGGTGATTATCCGCGACCTGCGGCTGGGGCATTACGACGTGCTGGTGGGCATCAACCTGCTGCGCGAGGGGCTAGATTTGCCCGAAGTCTCGCTGGTCGCCATTCTGGACGCCGACAAACCGGGCTTTTTGCGAAGCGAGCGGGCGCTGATTCAGACTATTGGCCGCGCCGCCCGCAACGTCAACGGTGAGGTAATTCTGTACGGCGACTCCATCACGCCCGCCATGCAGTTCGCAATGGAAGAAACCCGCCGCCGCCGCGAAAAACAGACTGCTTACAACGTAGAGCACGGGATTACCCCCACCACCGTCATCAAGGGCGTGCGCGACGTGATTCGCGGCGAGGAAGTGACCGAGGGCGGCGACGTGGCCGAAGTGGGCAACGACCACGACGCCCTGACCGCGCAACTCACCGACCTGGAACTGGATATGTGGCAGGCCAGCGAAGACCTGGATTTCGAGCGGGCCGCCAGCCTCCGCGACCAGATTCGCGCCATTGAAGCCAAGTTGCAGGGCAAGGAATTCAAGCAGGCGACGGTGCCAGGGCAGAAGGTGAGGAGGAAGGGGCGACGGTGAGGAGAAAGGGGTACTGCACGTCTATTCTGGACGTTTATATGGGTGAGCAGTGGCCCACTCATGTCTTGTCCCCAGGTGCCGTAAGAGAGTGGCCGAGCAGCCTGCACAAAAATGTTGTAGCCCATACCGGACTGTAGGCCGACTACCCGCCGAAGCCGCCCACCCCCCAGCCTGCCCCACTGCGCCCACGACTGCCCACGGGCGCACCGCCGTGACTAGGCGCACCGTCTCCGTTCCGAACACTTGCCCAAATCCAAACCTGTCAGCTTATGCGCGTAGACTTGGAGCGCCGCCTGCGCGTGCTGGCCAAGAAAAAGGGAACGCGCTACCACACCCTGGTGAAGGAATTGGTGCTGGAGCGCGGTTACGAAGAAGAAAAGCGGCTTGGGCTAGTGTAGAGCGGCAAAACCCCGCCCTGGCAAGCGCCTAAGCGGGGCCTTTCCAGCACCGTTTTACACCACAATGCGCTTAAAGGTACCGTCCTCGCCCGCCGCCGGAAGCTGGCCGTAGCCCAGCTCGCGCTCGACGACCTCGGCCACGTCTTGACCGACCTGCTGAGCCGTCTTCTCCTCGGCGTCGGTAGGCTGAGCCACCACATCGAAGCCGCGCAGGGTGCCGTCGGCGTCCTTGTGGCGCACCACCACGGTAAAGTCGCCCGTGCCAGCCTGCGGAGTCACGCTCAGGCCGTCGCGGGGGTCTTGTTTGTAGGCACCTTCAAAAGCAGTCTGAATGTCGCTGATATTCATAACGCCAGTCTGCCGCACTTGCGCTGGTGTTCCGCCTGATTTTTCTTAAGGCCCTTGTGCCTTTTCTTCATGACTGCGCCGGAAAACCTGACCCGAGCGCCTCAGCGCAGGCGCACCTTAAGGAACTGCTGGTTACAGGTATGCCAAAATTAAGCGGAGTCTGTGGGCTGCCGTCTATTTCGTTGAGCAACCGCAAAGGCGCCGGGCTACCAACCTCACGCCCAGAACCCGTTTCTCTCCTGCCTGGTCTGCGGCGCAGCCTTACAAGTCCGCTCGGCCCGAACTTGCCCACCTTGCAAGGTGGGAATCCGTATAACGTCGGAATCCGTCTAACTTTGTAAGCCTACCAGCACCGGCACGTCATGCGTTCGGCTTCAGCAGATGCCCCAGGCAGTGGCCGTAACTGACTCCCTGACGGGCATCGGTAACCAGATCTTCCACACTGAACTCACCCAGCACGCCTAGCATCGCGTCGCGCATCCGGGTGTACACGCTGGCCCGCGCGTGGCAGCGGCCTTCCTCGGCGCAGGGTTCATGCCAGTTCAGGCTGATGCACGACAGCGGCGCAACCGGGCCGTCTACCGCCCGCACCACCTCGCACAGCGAGATCAGCCCAGGTTTGCGGGCTAGCGCGTAACCGCCGCCAATCCCCTTTTTACTTTTGACGACGCCTTTGCCGCTCAGGGCAGCCAGAATTCGGACCAGGTAAGGCCGGTGAACGCCGGTGGCCTCACTGATTTCTTCGCTGGACACCCAGCGACCCAGGTCTTGAAGACCCAGGAAACCCAGCGCCTGAAAAGCGTACACGTCGGTGGCGGAAAGCCGCATAGCCCTCAGTTTACTCTGGCGGGGCCTTCAGCACCCCATCACGCGCCGGACTCAGCCGCCGGGAGGCTGTTGCACCCTTCATTCTTCTCAGTCGCCGCTGAGCCAAGGTAACGTCTATAAATCGTCAGAAGGCCGTAAGCCGCCCCGCACAAAGTAGGCCATAGAGCGTGGCCCTCACCCCTAAACCCCAGCCATAAGCCTTAGCCGTGAGAGGGTAGTTCCCCTTTTCAGACTGTGCCACACTAGGAGAAGAATGCGACACCCCTTGATCTTTGCCGCCACCCTGGCCCTGAGTGCTTCTGCCTTCGCGCAGACCCCCGCGCCCACCGCCAGCACGATTCAGGACGTGACGGTGACTGGCACCACCGATCTGCTTGCCAACTTTGTCAAGGCCGCGCTGAGCGTGCAGCCCGGAGCCGACCTCACGACTGTCAATGTGCGGCAGGTCGAACAGGACGTGCTGGCGACAGGTTATTTCAAGTCGGCGGCGGCGGCAATCAGAACCGTGAACGGCCAGAACGTGCTGGCGATTAACGCGGTGACCAACCCGATCATCAAGAGTGTGGACGCCACCGGCATGACCTTTTTGCCCGCCGACGCCTTCAAGTCGCGGATTGCCGACCTGCTTAACATCGCCCCCGGAGCCACGCTGAACACCGAGCGCATCAAGCAGGCCAAAGACGCCCTGATTCAGAACTACCAGCAGCAGGGCTTTCCGTTTACCCCGGTCGTCACGACCACGGTCAAGACTGCCCCTGACGGCAGCGCCAGCGTGACCTTTGCTGTAGACGAAACCGCTCCAATCACCCAGGTTCAGGTCGAGGGCGTAACCCTGTTGCCCCGAGCGACGGCTAATGACCTGTTCAAGCCGCTTTACACTGCCAAGAAGTTCAGCAGCACTGGCCTGTTCGCCGCTTCCGACGCGCTGCAAAAGGCCTATAATGACGCCGGATACCTTCAGGCCGGAATTGCTCCCGGCGGCGTGACGCTTGACAAGGGCGTGCTGAAAATCAAGGTGACCGAGGGCAAGGTGGCCGCCACCGACACCAGTGCGCTTGGCACGGTCACATCGGCACTACAGACCCAAGAAGGCCAGCCGCTGATGCTTGGCAAGTTGCAGGCCGACGTGCGAACCCTCGCCAACGAAACGGGCAAGCCGGTGGGCTTCGCGCTGCAACCCGACCCGCAGGACCCTGGCCGCATTACGGTCTACTTCGGCTCGGCAGACGTGATTGGTGGCCCGATCAAGAGCATCGTGATCGCGGGCAATACCAAAGTGCCCACCGCTACGCTGCAAAAGGCGCTGAAGACTAAAGTCGGCGATGTCTACTCGCCCCAGCTGGCCCAGGACGACTTCGCGGCCCTGCGCGACTCCTACCGCACGGCGGGGTACGAAATCAGCACCCGCGACGCGGTGACCTACAACGAGGGCGTGCTGACCTTTACTATCCGCGAGGTCAAACTGGTCAGCTACGAACTGGCCTGGCAGGGCACCCACCGCACCAAGGACCGCATTATTCTGCGCGAACTGCCCGAGCCCGGTCAGCTGTTCAACCTGACCCAGCTGCGCGACGCCCTCGGGCGCGTCAGCCGCCTGGGTTACGTGAACATCACGGGTGAAAGCGTCAAGAACAACGACCCGCAAAACCCGGAAAACATCACTTACGTCTTGCAACTCTCGGAAGCCAAGACCGGTATTCCGGTCAACCTGGGCCTGACTTACGACACGCTGGCCGGAGGCTGGGGCGGCGGCGCGGGTTACGAGAATCCCAACGCTTTCGGCCTGGGCCACCACTTTGCCGTCAACTTAGGGGCGCAGCAGAACCAGGCCGGGCAAAACTGGGTCGGCAGCGTCAACTACACGATTCCCTGGCTCGACCTCAATTTTGCCGACTTCAGAAAACGCCGCACCAGCATGACGCTGGGGCTAGGCAGTTCGGTCGGGGGCAATACGGCGCTGCTGAACGGCGACAAGCTCGATACCGGGCGGCAATACACCGTGCGGAGCACCGGGTTCAGTGTCAATCTGGGCCGCAGCCTGACCCCGAATCTGGGGGCCAGCCTGGGCATGTCGATCAACAAAAAGACCTACTTCCTAGAGCCTATCGAGTCGGGCGAGGGCAGCAACATTTCCGACGCTGCTGCCACGGCCCTGCTCTCCAAGGAGAACACCACGGCGCGGATCGAGGGCGGGCTGTCCTACGACAACACCGACAACCCTGAATTCCCCGGACGTGGCACGCGGGCCAGTGGTCTGCTGGCGTACAACTTCGGGCGTAGCGCGGGCGACTCGCTCGGCTGGACCGATATCGAAGTCGGGGTGAACAAGTACTACGGATTTGGCGGCAAGATCAGCCGTCAGTACGGAAGCGACAGCTACAAGAACGCCTTCGCGGTGCGCCTGAACTATGGCAACAGCTTCGGCAGCTCCCCCAGCGGCACGGGCTACTACATCGGCGGCAGCAACCCGCTCCCCTCGCGTGAACTGCGCGGCCTGAACGACGGACAGCTCTTTGGCCCGAGCTACCTGACCAGCAGCGCCGAGCTGCGCCACGACTTCGGACTGAACAACAGCGTGGCTCAGGGGCTGTACGGTGTAGTCTGGGCCGATTACGGCGGCGTGTGGGATAGCCGCAGTAACTTCAGCGGCAACTACGGCGTCGGGGCGGGCCTTCAGGTCAACCTCGGGATCGGCGGCGCACGCCTACCCAGCCTGCGCTTCGATTACGGCTTCAGCCCGGAAAACCCCTCGAACACGGGGCGCTTCATGTTCCGCATGGGCAACTTCTGGTAGGGCTAAGAAGGTGAAGCGCAGTAGGGTGGTTTACCCCGGAGGCGCGGAACTGTAGCCGGGAACTCCTTAGCGTACAAGCACACTCGAAAAATTGGCCCGGTTGCAAAGTCTAAGCCGGGCCAATGGTGTTGCAGGTCACGCGTACACTACCCGCTATGGATCTTCCCGCCGAAGTCACCGTCATCGACCTGCGCGCCGAGGCCCTGCGGCAGCTTGAGCCTCTGGCGCACCCGAACGTTATCGCGCTGACCCTGGAGCAGATTGAGGACGCCCAGCACGGCATGACACCACAGCACGGGCCGCTGCTGGTGGTCTGCGAACGGGGCAACCGCTCGGCGCTGGCGGCGCACTACCTGCGGGCCGATGGGCTAGACGCGCGGCACTGGGAAGGCAAGCGCCGTTAGAGCCTATCCAGAAAGTACCGGGCAATTTGGATGTTATGGTGCCGGGAAAGCGTTTACCCCCCCGTGTAGGGCCACAGCGCGAAACCCGTATGTTTCCTTCTCGCCTCCGCTCGGATTGAATCCAAAACGGCTCGGCTTGATCGGCAGCCCGTATCACCTCTTCAAAACCGACCCTTGATCACCACGCTCTAAGGGCTAGCTTCTGGCTGAGTGCCTTCTACGAACACGGTTTTCTCTGCGCTGTAATGCACCTGTCCGGCGGGCGCACCCTTGGGCCGCCACACGTTCTTGATGCGGGTGTAGTCCACCGGGACGTTGCTGCTGCCCCGCGCCTTGCTGTTGGCCGCCGCGATCCGGGCCGCGTACAGAATGTCCGGCAGATCGAGGTCGCGCCCGCCCGTACGTACGATCACATGGCTGCCGGGGTAGCCCTGGGCATGAAACCAGTAGTCCAGGCTCTTGCCGATGCGGTGGGTCAGCACGGCGTTTTCCTTGTTGTTGCGGCCCACCAAAATCTCCAGACCTGAAGGACTGCGCCAGCGGCCCCCGTAAGGACTGCGCTCGGGCTTTTCAGTTTCGAGCTGCGCCGCCAGCGTTTCGAGGTCGCTCAGGCTGGCCGCGTCGAGCTGTGACACGCGCTCCTGCGCGGCGATCAGTTCCGCCCGCAAGGTGTCCTCGCGCTCGGCCAGACGTTCGTAAACTTCCTCACGGCGGCGGGCGCGTGAATACCGTTTCTCGGCGTTCTGCACCGCGCTCAGCTGCGGCTCCAGGGCTAGCGGCACGTCGCCGCTGCCGTCGAAGGCAGGCAGGCTGACATGGGACGCGCCTGCCGGAACGTCATGGGCATAGGCCATCAGCAAGTCGGCCTCATTGCGCTCCTGCGCGGCCAGGTCCAGTCCCTCTACAGCACGGTCCACATCGCCGATCTGGTTATTGAGCAGCGTCAGGCGCTTTTCGAGCGGCTCACGCAGCAGCTTACGCAGCAAGACCGCTTTTTCGGTGCGAGCGGCCTCGCGTGCTCCGCCCGATAGCACGCCCTCGCTGACCGTGGGGTCGGCCACCAGGCTTTGCAAGGCAGCCAGCACGGCGGGCCAGCGGTCGCCGGGCGCTTCAGCCACCGGAATGTCGGCGCGGCGGGCCAGTTCCGCGCCCAGCAGCGGCCCCAGCCCGTCCACGCGATCACGCCAGTGCACCAGCGCCAGCGTACTCAGGCTCTCGGCCTGCGCCGCCGTCATGTCGCGGGGGTCGAATTTGTCGTACGGCGGCGGCGGCGCGTAGGTGCCCCCACTGCGCACCGTGCGGAAGCGGTTGCGGCTACCGGTAATCTCGCGGGCAGCCAGCGCAATGCGGCCCCCGAAGCCCTCACCGGGGTCCAGCACCAGCAGGTTGGCATTGCGTCCGGTCACTTCAAAGATGAGGCGGGAAGGCGCCTGATCCACGAAGCCCGTTTCGCCCGCAAAATGCAGGGCCACCACGCGGTCAAGTTTAAGCTGCTCGGCCCCGGTCAGGTCGCCGCGCACCCGGTTGTGCAAGTAGCGCTGAAACGGGTTGTGCGGGTCGCCGCGCAGCCGCTCCTTGCTGAGAAACAACACCGGCTGCGGCGGGCGGTAAGACAGCACCAGGTTACCCACTCCCTCAAGCAGCAGCGCCGCCGTGGTCTCGTCAGGAAAGGCCCAGCCCAGATGCCGGGCGGGCAACTGTGGCCCGAGTTCACGCAGCACCCGGGCAAGCATCAGGCCTTCCATCAGGGTTTCTTGGGGGCGGGCGCTCCCGTTCCTGCCGGGCCGGGGGTTTTAGGCGCGGGCAGCAGGGGTGGATTGAGCTGAGCAGCGGGCGCCGAAGCTGCAACGCGGGCAAACTGGATAAGTTTTAACAGCGAGGCCACGTCGTAAGGGTTAGCCACATGTAGGCCGTTGACAAACACCGTCGGCGTGGCGTTGACGCCGACTTGCAGGGCTTCTTGCACGCCCGCGTCGACCGCTGCCTTGCCGCCGCGCTCGGCCAGACAGGTCTTGAACGCTTCGGGCCTGAGGCCCAGACGGTCGGCAAACGAGATAAACACCTGATTGGGGTTGCCCGACAGCCAGCTGCGGTCAGCAAACAGCAGCTCCTTGAAAGGCCAGAACTTGCCCTGCTGGGCGGCGCATTCGCTGGCCTCGGCAGCGGGGCGGGCCAGCGGGTGAATGCTTTCGAGCGGAAACTGATGGAACTCGACACTCACGTCGGCTGGCAGCTGCTTAAGCACTCCGGGGTAGCCTTGGGTCTCGAACTGTTCGCAATAAGGGCACTGAAAGTCGCTGTATACGCGCAGGGCCACTGGAACGGCTCCCGGTTGCCGGGCAGGCTGCACATGCGCCGCCGGCCGGAATTGCCCGGCAGGAACCTGCTGGGGCGCGATGGTCAGGCGCAGCAATTTGCCCTGGGTCTGGGCACCGATAACAAAGGGGTCGGCCACCACCTTGACCCCGCCAGGCAGCCGCTGCACCACATCCGGACGGCTGAGAAACTGCGTTAGGGGCTGGGCCAGCCCATCACCAAAGCCGCTGATGACCCCAAGCAGCTGCGTCGCCGTGGCTACCGCCCTGGTGTCGAGAACCTGCAAGGCGCCGGTGGCCGGGGTAACCGTGGCCGTCGGCGAGTTGCTGACCACCGTCAGCTTGACATTCTGAGCGTTCACCAGCATAACCACGGCGCTAAGCAGGTAACCACCACGCTGGTTAAGCTGCACACTCGCGCCGCTCGGCAACACCAGCGTGCCGCCTGGGCCGGGCTTGGCGGCCTTAAAGACCGGATTGTTCAGCACGGGCGCGGCCAGTTGCCCGACCTGAGCGCTAGCACTCCCGGCAACAGCACAAAAGGCTCCGAGGAGGCGTAAGCCCCGGAGGGCGCGGCGGGACAGGTTCGCAAGAGGCTTCATCAGGCCATCCTAGCGGTCTAGGCGGGCTATTCCTACCCACACCGCCTTTTCCCCAGCGCCACCAAGCAGCCGCTTTGACCAGGGCAGTGGATGGAACAAAGACGGTTCTGGACCCCGCGAAGCCCGTTCAGGCGCTGTTCACGGATAAGCGGAGTAAAGTTTAGAACCGTATAACAACTCTGGCCCCTATCTGCCGGAGCCTGCCATAGTAAAGGCCATGAACAACCCAATCGGCAACGACCCGCAACGCGCCTGGGCTTTTGTGGCCCCCGAACCGCTTAGGGGCAGCGCCAACGGACCGCTCGCGGGGCTGAGTTTCAGTATCAAGGATCTGTACGGCGTTCCCGGCTGGCCGCTGAGCGCCAGCACCCGCGCCCCGGTACCCGGCCCCAGCGACAGCGTACTGGTGCGCCGCCTACTGGAACTGGGCGCCACGGCCACCGGTAAAACCCACCTGCACGAGATCGCCATGGGCATTACCGGCATGAACGGGTACGGCGGCACCACCCATCCGGCCCTACCGGACCATGTGCCGGGGGGCAGCAGCAGCGGCGCAGCGGTTAGTGTGGCGCTGGGGCAGGTGGACTTTGCGCTGGGCACCGACACGGGCGGCAGTATCCGGGTTCCAGCGGCGTGGTGCGGTGTGGTCGGCTTCAAACCGACCAAGGGCGACCCCGACTGGAGCACCGAGGGCGTCTTGCCACTGTCGCCGACCTGCGACCACACTGGCCCACTGGCCCCCGACATAAAGACCATTATCCGGCTTCAAGAAGCGCTGACCGGGCGCAGCATCAAGCCGCAGCTGTGGGACGGCCTGCGCGTGGGCCTGTGGCTGCCGGACGGCTGGACCGACGACACGGTGCGCCAGGCCACCCTGGACTTTGCCGCTGACCTCAAGCAGCGCGGCGCGGCTGTCGAACGGGTGCCTTTTCCCGAAGTCATGGACGCCTACTCGCCCATCGTTATGAGCGAAGCGGCCCAGATTCACCGCGAGGCCCTTAAGCTAGATAACCCCGGTTTCATGCCCTTCACGCTGGCCTCGCTGCGTAACGCGGCCAACCTGAGCGGAGCAGAAATAGGCACGGCCTTCCGCCGCCGGGAAGATTACCGCGCCCTATTGGACGGCCTTTTCATGGCCTACGACCTGATTCTGGCCCCGGCGGTGCCCACTCCCCCGCCGCTGCTCGGGCAAGACGAGGTGAAGATCGGTGAGGGCGACGTGCTGCTGCGCCGCGCCGTGCTGCGAATCACCGCGCCATTCAGTCTGCTGGGCGCACCAACCGTGGCCTGCCCGACCAGCACGCCGTATGTCGGGGTACAACTGGTCGCGCCGCATGGGGCCGACGACCGCCTGCTGGGGCTCGTGCTTTCGCTGGAGCAGGAGAGCTGAGTTGACAGGTGAGCCGAGCTAAACAGCCCCCAGCACGCCGAAATCCGCGCCCGAACTGCTGACTGCTACACAGTCCGGCCCCGCCAGCGTGAAGCCGCCGATTTCGCGCTGTGGCGGTACAGTCGGTGCCCCGCTGGTCAGAGCGGCACCCGTGAAGGGGCCTGCCCGCTGTCTTGGGCAAAACGGCACCCAGGATGGGGCCTGCCCGCTTCCCCACTGCGGGCGGAATTGAGCGGAGTCGGTAGAGCATGACGCCCGCTTTTGCGTCCTTTCTACGCCCCGTTTCCGGTGGCGCGGCCTTTCATGAAGGTTCCTGGCATCCCCGGCTGGGCGCGCTGTGCAACGATAAAGGGCGTGAATTCGCTTGTTCTGCGTACCGCGCTGCTAACGGGACTGCTCATCGGAGCCGTCAATATCGGCTTTTCGGGCTGGCAATACGGCTTTGACCATCTACCCGTCTGGTTTTATCTGTCGCAACTGCTCCTGCTTCCGGCCATGCTTATTCCCATGCAGGTCTTTCCACAGGCCGCCGCGACCAAAAACTATATGCAGCGGGCCGCGCTCTATTGCCTCGGCTGGGCGGTGCCCTACGCGGTGTACCGGTTTTCGGGCGACGCTCTGAGCCTCAGCTTCGACCCGGTCAGCTCACTGACGACCTACCTTATTACGGTCATCGTTTTCGGACTGATTTTTGCCGCAATCCGCGCACCCACAGCCCCGAAATGAGGGAGCAAAAGGTGCTGGGCCTTCTGGGCGGCATGAGCTGGACGAGCACGGCGGAGTATTACCGGCTGCTAAACACCCTGTATGCCGAGCGCCGGGGCGGGCTGCATTCCGCGCCGCTGCTGCTGCATTCGGTGGACTTTGCCGAAGTTGCCGCCATGCAGCAGGCGGGCGACTGGGACGGGGCGGGGCAGCTCCTCGCGGGGGCAGCACGCGGGCTTGAACAGGCGGGCGCGGGGGCTATCTTGCTGGCGACCAATACCATGCACAGGGTTGCCGGGCACATCGAGCAGGCCGTGAATATCCCGCTGCTGCACATTGTGGACGGCACCGCGCAGGCGATCCGGGCCGCTGGAATAGACCGGGTCGGGCTGGTCGCCACCGCCTTTACCATGGAACAGGAGTTCTATACCGGGCGACTGCGCGACAAATTTGGCATCAAGGTGCTGGTGCCCGGCGATGAGGACCGCCAGGAAGTCCACCGAATCATCTACGACGAGCTGTGCCGCAACGACGTTCGCCCCGAATCACGCGAAACTTACCGGGGGGTACTGGCAAAACTGGTAGAGCGTGGCGGTCAGGGCGTCATTCTCGGCTGCACCGAAATCACTTTGCTGGTCGGCCCGAAAGACACCACAGTACCGGTGTTCGATACGACCTGGCTGCACGCCCTGGCAGCTACTGACTGGCTGCTAGATACAACCGCTTATACGGATTCAGATTGATTCGGAACTGTACCGAATCAATCTGAGCGGATGCGAGTAGGAACAGCATACGGATTCCGCGGTATGGAGCCGCAGGCGGCGCTTTTCCGACTGTGGTGGAATTTAGCGGAATCCGTATTAAAGCATTTTGCAAAAAGATGGTGCTCTTTTGACCAGCTTTTGCCGAGTGGAACAATTGAACAAGAAAGAGCGGGACGTAGAATGCACGGCGCGACGGTGTTGTTCCGACGTGCCCATCATTCGGAGAACTGTTCTAAAACAGACGCCCTTGATCCCCCGGTTCTGGGGTCTTGACTGGCACGCCACGCGCATTGAGGGCCTCGCGCAGTACCGGAATGTTCTTGAGGGCATGTCCCTTTGTCGTGTTCTGAAAAAACACGTACAGCTCGCTGAGGTCATCGTTGACCAGAGCAATTTTCTCGGCCCACTCGGCCATCTCGGCGCGGTTGTACAGGTAGTCATGGCGCTCGGCGGCGCTCTGGCCTTCCCACCAGCTGCCCTTATTGCGCCCGTGCAGGCGCAGGTAGCCCACGTCGCTGGTTACGTGCACCTGCGGCTCGGGCATCCCCCCCAGCGGCGGATAATCGGGGCTGACCCAGATGACCCCCAGTTCGCTCATGCCCCCGCGTACCTCAGGCTTGTCCCAACTGGCGTGGCGCAGTTCGACGGCCAGTTCATGCCCGGCAAAGCGTTCGGTCAGCATGCCCAGGTATCTACGGTTTTCCGGCGTGCGGTGAAACGAAAAGGGAAACTGCGCCAGATAAGGTCCCATCACGCCCACGTCGCGCAGCGGCTCGGGGCTTTGAAGCATACGGTCAAAGTCGGTGTCAGTGGGGGCACGGTCATGCGTGAAGACCCTGTTCAGTTTAACCGTAAAGCGCGTGTGGCCGCCACTTTTGCGGGCCATACCCTCGAAGGCCTTGAGGCCCGGAATGGCGTAGAAGGAACTGTTCAGTTCTACGGCATCGAAGTGCTCTGAATAGGTCGCCAGATAATCGTCTTTCCGGACTCCCTCATAGATCAGACCCGGAGCCGTCCAGTCGTCATTGCTGTAGCCGCCACAGCCGATATAAACGCGCATGGTCTATAGCCTAATACGAACTGCCGATTGAAGCTGAAATAACCAGATTTAATCCAGGGCAACCGCAAAGTCAGGTGATTAGTTTTTCCAGATAAGCGGTGTCCATCGCGGCTTTGAAGCGCTTCGTTTC
>NZ_JAGLBG010000045.1 GCF_018260405.1 Deinococcus sp. | reverse complement strand
TTCTGCTCCAGCGATTGTGCGCCTGATGAAGAGGGCAGCATGGATACTCCGACGATATGGGCCTCAGACAGCCTCTCCGAATGATGGGCACGTCGGAAAAACACCGCCGCCCCCTTCATTCTACTTCCTGCTCTTTCTTCGGTGTACGGCGTCGTGGGGTAGCGGGTGCATCATGCGCCCCCCACACGGCCTTGCGACGCCGCGCAGCAGTCAACATCAGGGAGAGCCGGGCAAGGCGGCCACACTGCCCCCGCCGACCAAAGAAGAAACCCGCCGGTGAGGGCGGGCTTTTTCTGTTTGGCGAAGAGGGTGGGATTCGAACCCACGGTACCCTTGCGAGTACTCCGGTTTTCGAGACCGACGCATTCAACCACTCTGCCACCTCTCCGCGACATGCGACCTACAAGGGCAGACGGGAGTGTAGCACGCCGCAGCCGCTTCTGGCGAGGGGGGCCGCGAAGGTTGCCGCCCTGGTACAACTCTCTGGTCAGTCTCACTGTCTGGCGGTGGGGGCCGTACTAGACTGGAAAGGTGAGACGGTCCGTGGTCAGTGGTGAGTGGTCAGTAGAGGAAAACGCTTTTGCTAGGGCGTTTTTCGCACTTTTCACTACCCACTTTCCACTCACCCTTAGACCCTTAGACCTTTTGGCCCCTAGAGGCGTCAGAGGCGCAAGATGAGCGCCATCTACCAGCGGGCCCGGCCTATTCGCTGGGAAGACATCGTGGGGCAAGAACATGTCAAGGACGTTCTCAGAACAGCCCTAGAGCAGGGGCGGGTCGGGCACGCTTACCTGTTTTCGGGGCCGCGCGGCGTGGGCAAAACCACCACGGCCCGCCTAATTGCCATGACGGCCAACTGCACTACCCCCGGCATTAAGCCCTGCGGCGAGTGCGAAAGCTGCCTGGCGGTGCGTTCGGGCAACCACCCCGACGTGATGGAAATCGACGCCGCGTCTAACAACTCGGTGGACGACGTGCGCGACCTGCGCGAAAAAGTGGGCCTGGCGGCCATGCGCGGCGGCAAAAAAATCTACATCCTCGACGAGGCGCACATGATGACGCGCTCGGCCTTCAACGCGCTCCTCAAAACGCTCGAAGAGCCGCCGAGCCACGTTATTTTTATTCTAGCGACCACCGAACCCGAAAAGATTATTCCTACCATCCTCTCGCGGTGTCAGCATTACCGCTTTCGCCGCCTGACCCCCGAAGAAATTGCCGGAAAGCTGGCCGGACTGGTTAGTCAAGAAGGCCTGAGCGCCGAAGCCGACGCCCTGCAACTGATTGGCCGACTGGCCGACGGGGCTATGCGCGACGGCGAAAGCCTGCTGGAAAGGATGCTGGCGGCGGGCACGGCCATTACCCGCCCGGCGGTCGAGGACGCGCTGGGCCTGCCCCCCGGTGAGCGCGTGCGCGGCATTGCCGGGGCGCTCGTCCTGGGCGACGCGGGCACGGCGCTTGCGGGCGCAGCGGCGCTGTACCGCGACGGATTTGCCGCCCGCACGGTCGTCGAGGGCCTGGTGGCGGCGTTTGGGGCGGCCCTGCACGCCGAACTGGGCTTAGAAAGCGGCGGCAAGCTGGAAGGAGCAGAGGTGCCCCGGCTGCTTAAATTGCAGGCCGCGCTAGATCAACAAGAAAGCCGCTTTGCCCGCAGCGCCGACCAGCAGAGCCTGGAACTGGCCCTGACCCACGCGATTCTGGCCGCAGATGGAGGAAATGTGGGCGCAGCCTCCGGCAATCTGTCTGGCGGCTCAGCCAGTAGCGCGGCCCCGAATAATGCCGCCCGGAACAGCGCGGCGCAGGTGCCTGCCGACCTCGTGCAGCGGCTCAACCGACTGGAAAAGGAACTGGCGACCCTGCGCGGTAGCGGCGGGCAGGCGGGCGGCGGGCGCTCGGCAGCTCCGGTCATTCCCGACTTTGACACGGCGCAGCGGCGTGTGGGTACACCGGTACGGGAGGCAAAAGAACAGGTGATCCAGGCTCCTCCTGGCTCGTCTTTGCCTACAACATCTTGGAAAAATATTAAAGACGCCGCCGACGTACCATTCAAACCATTCTTACGTGAGACAAGCGCAACAATTACAGAGGGCCTGGTAACAGTAGAATTAGATGCCAAATGGAAGTATCACACGACCCATCTGGTAAGCAAGTTTGATGATCTTTGCAAACTTATTTGGAAGTTTTATCCAGATTATGATGTGGAACTAAGTACAAGTAATGGAATTCAAAGGGCAAAATCTAGAACCGTAGGGTCTGTTCATGGTGTCGCTGCTGCTATTCCTGTAGGAGACTTGCAAGAGCCTCGGCTGGTTGCCCCGCCTACCCAGCACACTGCCCTAGCCGAGATTTCTGATTTCGACCCTGCGCCACGCCGGAATGTTCAGCGGGCCGCGCCCCTGGAGCCGGTAGCGCCGCAGGCAACGTCACACACAGCAGACGCCGCCGACAGTCACGGGGAATTCCCCCCTGCCCCGGCAGACCCGCCCGCGCCTACTCCGCAGGCCCCGAGCGCCCCGCCGCCGCGCCGAACCAACGTGGCGACCCTGGAGCGCGAACACCGCGTAGACCCGCCCAGTCCCGACGATAGGGCCGCCGCGCCATTGCCCGACGAGCCTTTCGGGGCCTGGGAGAAAGAACACGTAGCCGACGTCCCGACTGCGCCAGCCGATGCCAGTGGCGGCGATCTGGTGACCCCGCCGGGCCAGAGCCGGGAGCTGTACGTGGTCGAAGCGATCACCGAGGAACCCGACTGGGGCGACATAGGCGGCAGCTTTGGCGGGGCGCAGGTGGGGCCTGATTTGGGCGACTCGCCGTTCGAGGAATTTGTCCCCAAGCGCCCGGCCCCGCCGCCTGCCGCGCCCGCTTCTCAGCCTCAGCCTCCCAGGTCTAAGGGCAACCTCGCCACGGTTTCTACCGGCCCAGCTGCCCCCGGTGCACCTTCACGCCCCGGCGACATCCGTGCCCACCCGCTCTACGAGGAAGTCAAGTCGCGTTTTTCTGGCCGGGTGCGCGAAATCGGTAAGAACCGCAACTATCAGGCCACCGTAACCGGTGAGGGTGCAGGCGACGAAGAAACCGACGCTCTAGAGCAGCTTTCCTAAAGGGGCCACATCATTTGTGGCTTTTGATGCCGAGCGGGCGAGCAGGCCCCTTTCTGGGTGCCGCTTTGCTCAAGACAGCGGTCAGGCTTGCTCAAGCGAGTCCGTTTTGCCCGGGAGAGTGCCGCCTGTACCGCCACGCCGCGAAACTCGTATTGTTCTCGCCTCTGCTCGGATTGAATCCAAAACGGCCCGGTTCAATCGGCAGTCCGTATTAGCCCTACACTTTGCGCTATGCCCGATGTTCAGATTCAGGTGTTCGGCACCAAAAAGAGCAAGGAAACCCGCGCCGCCGAAAGGTTTTTCAAGGAGCGTGGGGTCAAGATTCATTTTGTGGATCTTAGGGAGCGGCCCATCGCCAGGGGCGAACTGACCCGTTTCGTGCAGAAATTTGGTCTGAATGCCCTGCTGGACCTGGAAGGCAAGGCCTATGAGCAAAGCAACCTCACCTACCTGCGAACCACCGAGGAAGGCGTCATCGCCAAGATCATCGAAACGCCCGAGCTGCTGCTGCTGCCACTGGTGCGCGGCGGCAAGGTGCTGACCGTGGGTGAGGACCCAGCAGGCTGGAAGCAGATGCTGGAGGGATAGTGCTGGTGCCCGGTGGGCCTCCTGAATCCAGGCGTTTTCAGCGCGGTCAGGGGATAGCTCTACGTGGCCTTCATCGCCCATTTGCGCTGCACCACAGCAGCTTGGATTGTGTAGGCTGGTTATTTCAGATTTAGAGCAGTTCTGCGAATGATGGGCACGTCGGAACAACACCGCCGCTCCCTTCATTCTACGTCCTGCCCTTTCTTTTTCACTCGTTCCACTCGGCAAAAAGATGCTCAAAAGAGCACCATCTTTTTGCAAAATGCTCTAATCGCAATCCGTATTGCCTAAGGCAAGCTGCTCTAAATGACCGGCCCAGGCACAAGCAAAAGCCGGAGACCTCAAGGTGGCCCCCGGCTCTGGTATGCAAGAACTTCAGCGAACAGTCACGTCTACAACGGCGCGGCGGGTGCCGGGCAACACAGCCGAGCTGTCGCTGCTGTACAGCACTTTTCCACTGGCATCCGTCACATTGGCCTGCACCGCGTAGGTGTGGGCGCGGTTCAGGCGACCCGAGTTGAACACCAGCTGGTAGGGCGTGCTCAGGCGGCTAGTTCTGAACGAGACCTTCAAAAGCTGCGCGGGGCGGGTCAGGTCGCTGACCAGCACGTTAACGCTGCTTCCGGCGGGCAGGATGACTGTGCCCCCGGCGGCCCGGATACGCCCACGGATTTCCTGTGCGCCAGCAGGGACGGCCATGGTGTTCATCGTGTCGCCGCCCTTGTCGGCATTGGCTGGAACGGTGCGGTGAGCCGCCGCAGCGGGCGCGGGGGTCGCCGGACGGGTCAGGGTGACGCTGCCGATGTGGGTCTGGGCGCTGGCGCTGGCAAGGAGCGAAACCAGCAAAATGGCGGGCAGGGTAGCAACAAAAGACTTCATAACTCTATGCTGCCGCGTTCCAGGTCTAGGAATCAAGACTGGAGATCAGGCCGGGGTCAGCTGGTGGGGGCCAGCGCACATTGCTAAAGGCCACATAAAGAATCCTGGCCTCGCCGCATTCGACCATAAGCCATGTCTTTTGCCGCGCCTCTGACCGACCATGCCAGCGCCCTGAACCACCTGTCACGCGACCCGGTGATGAGGGCAGTCATCTGGCGCGTCAATGAGCTGACAGTGCTGGTGCCGACCGCCGACCCGCTGGGCACCCTGATTCGCAACGTGACCGGGCAACAGTTGAGCGTTAAGGCCGCTGCCAGCATTCATGCGCGGCTGGTCGAACAGCTGGGGGAGGTCAATCCCGATACCCTGCTGCGGGCCTCCGGCGACGAACTGCGCGGCGTGGGCCTGTCGTGGGCCAAGGTGCGTACCGTTAAGGCCATCGCGCAAGCGGCCCAGACTGGAAGTACCGACTTTGCTCGCCTGGCCGCGTTGCCCGACGAGGAAATCGTTACCGAACTGATCCGCTTGCCGGGAATTGGCCGCTGGACCGCCGAAATGTTTCTGATGTTCGCGCTGGCCCGCCCGGACGTGTTCAGCCTGGGCGATCTGGCGCTGCGCCAGGGGCTGGCACAGCTGCACCCAGGGCGCGAACCCGCCGACGTGCTGGCGCTGTGGGCACCCCACCGGACGCTGGCCGCCCGCTACATCTGGGCCGACACCGCCCTGCTCCAGCGGCGCGGCGCAGCAGTCTGAATCAGTCCGTTTTCTGCTCGGTCTGGGCCGCGTGCTCCAGTTTCCACTGCTGTTCCCACTGCGCGAAGGAAATCCGGGCCATTTCAAAGCCGTCGCGGATCGTGGTGTAGCCGCCGCGCCCGCCTGTGCGCCCGATCAGGTCGAGGGCCGCCGTATGGATGTGATGGCGCTCGGGGTCGGCAATGGTGTCGCTGCGAACGGTGAGTCCTATGACCTCGCCCAGAATAATGCGCGTGTTGCCGATCAGCACGGTCTGCACCTCGCGGCATTCCAGCGCGGCGGGGCTGGCCCTAACCCTGGGTGTGGCGACCTGCACGCCGTTTTCCATTTCAATGCCCAGCGTGGCCGGTTCGCCCAGTGACGCCGGAAAGTCGGTGGCCGTCGCGTTCATGACCCCGGCCAGTTCGCGGCTGACCAGATTGACCGTAAAGTCTGCCCCAGCCGGAATATTTAGCGCGGTGTCCTTGGGGGTTCCGTCGGGGCGGTTGCCGGGCGCAAAGGCGACCACGGGCGGGTCACTGCCCATCAGTCCGAAAAAGGAGTAGGGGGCCAGATTGACCGTGCCCGCCGCGTTCCGGGTGCTGACCCAGGCGACCGGGCGCGGCACCACCGTCGCCGTGACCAGCTTGTAACGCGCGGCGTGGGGCAGCGCGGTCAGGTCGAAGTGGGTGAACCGGGGATCAGGGTCGGTCATGTGCTTTAGGATAGGCAGTGTGAGCACCGAAACTGCGTCCTACCGCGAGGCTTACGCCGCCCTGTCGCGCATCGCCGCCGAACTCGAAAACGGCGACGCCGACCTCGACCGCGTGCTGCCCCTGCTCGAAGAGGCCCGCGCAGCCTACGCCCAGTGCCAGAGCCGCATAGAGGCGGTGCGGGCGGTGCTGGCCGGGGCAGGGTTCGCCGGGGAAGGGCTGACGGGGACAGGGCTGGCAGGGGACGGGCTGGCAGAGGCAGAAGACGAAACGGGAGCCTGAATAACCCCGCAGGTACCAACCAGACCAGCGATTGACCGGGCGGGCGGGGTATCCTCTAAAGAATGAGTGACGCCGCCTCCAGTTCCGCGGGCAGTGCTGCGGGTAAGGGTGCCCCCACCACCGCGCTCCAGCCCGAGCCTGTGATTCCCCAGGTCATCCCCCTGGTTTACCGCGCAGTGGTCGACGCGCTGTACCTGCCTGTACTGTTCAGCGGAATGCACCTCGAAGTTCATGGGCGTGAGCATGTGCCGCCGCCCGGCACGCCGCTGGTGGTAGCGGCCAACCACATGACCAACCTGGACCCCTTTCTGGTGGCCCGCGCCCTGCCGCCGGGGCGGTTCTTGCAATTCATGGCGAAAAAGGAACTGTTCGTGCCGGTGGTCGGCCAGATTATCCGCGCCGGAGGAAGCTTCGCGGTAGACCGCAGCGGCAACGATGTAGGAGCGGTGCGAACGGCTGTGCGTATCCTGCGCGATAACGGCACCGTCGGCATTTTTCCGCAGGGGCACCGGGGCGGCGAGGAGATGCGCGGCGGCGTGGCCCTGATCGCCGCCAAGAGCCGCGCTCCTATTTTGCCTGCTGGCCTCAGCCGCGACGGCAAGCGCTGGATCGTGCGCTTTGGCGAACCGTTGCCGGTCAGCGGGGGAATTAAGGGCACCACAGCTGCCCTCGAACAGGTGCTGCGCGAACTGGCCCAGCCGGTGGGTAGCCCTGTCTGAAGCGGGCGCTTCACGCTGGCCCGCCACGGCCCTTTTGCTGGCCCTTTTGCTGGGTGCGGTGGTCGTGGGCAGTGCGCTGGGCAGCGTGACCATCCCGGCGCGTGAGGTTCTGGCGGCACTGTGGCACGGGTTAAGCGGGCGGCCACTGTTAGGCAACGACGTGATCGTGTGGCAATTGCGGCTGCCGCGCGTGGTCATGGCAGTGCTGGTCGGCGGGTCACTGTCGCTGTGTGGCGGGGCTTTTCAGGGTGTGTTCCGTAACCCGCTGGCCGACCCCTACCTGCTGGGCGTCGCCAGTGGCGCGGCGCTGGGCGCGACCACCGCAATCGTGGCGAATTGGCCGCACCACCTGATTCCGCTAGCCGCACTGGTCTCGGGACTGGCCGCCACACTACTGACGCTGGGGCTGGCACGCGAGGGACAGCGTTTTCCACCCAGCCGCCTGATTCTGGCCGGGGTGGTGGTCGGCAGCGTGTGCAGCGCGGCCAGCACCGCCCTGCTGCTGCGCGGCGAGGACCGTGCCCGCGAGGTGCTGTCGTACACACTGGGCAACCTCAGCTTTAGCGGCTGGGCCGAGGTCGCAGCAGTGCTGCCCTACGCGCTGCTGGGCGGCGGCGTTCTGTTGCTGCTGGGCCGCGCCCTGGATACCCTGCAACTTGGCGACCTAACTGCCCAGAGTCTGGGCGTGCCGGTGGAAACCCTGCGGTTGATCGTGGTTATCGCGGTCAGTCTGGCGACGGCGGGCGCGGTCGCCTATGTGGGTATCATCGGCTTCGTGGGACTGATCGTGCCTCATACCGTGCGGCTGGCCTTTGGGGCGGGCCACCGAATCCTGCTGCCCTTTTCAGCCCTGCTGGGCGGTTCGCTGCTGGTTCTGGCCGACCTGCTGGCGCGAACCACACTGCTTTCTCAGGTCGGAATCGTGACCACGCTGCTGGGCGGGCCGTTTTTTCTGTATCTGCTGAGACGGCGTTCGGATGACTGAATCCGTCTCCCTCACGGCGCAGGGCCTGCATGTCCGGGCCGGAGCTTTTCCAGCGGTGCAGGGTGTCAGCGTGCGTTTCGAGAGTGGACAGTTTTCGGCAGTGATCGGGCCAAACGGTGCGGGCAAAAGTACGCTGCTCCGCGCCCTGACCGGCCTGAGTACGCCGCATTCGGGTGAGGTGCGCTTTGGGAACCGCCCGCTCACCGACTGGAGCCGTCCCGAACGCTCCCGCGCCCTGGCTTATCTGGCGCAGCATGAGGCCTTGCCCACCGAAACCCGCGTGCGCGACGTGGTGGCCCTGGGACGCGGCGCAGGGCACTGGAAATGGGGCCTGATTCCGGCGCGCCCCTGGACCGAACAGGACGAAGCCGCCGTACACCGCGCCCTAGAACGCACCGACACCCTGAAATTCGCGGCGCGGCGCGTGGCCGAACTCTCGGGCGGCGAACGGCAGCGGGTAGCGCTGGCCCGCGCGCTGGCGGCCCGCCCACAATTCCTGCTACTGGATGAGCCGACCAATCACCTCGACCTCGCCTACGCGCTGGAAGTCATCCGGTACGTGCGGGGCGAGGTCGCCGCTGGTCTGGGCGTGGTGGCCGTGCTGCACGACCTGAATCTGGCAGCGCGGGCCGACTTCGTGGCGCTGCTGTGCCGGGGGCAGGTGCTGGCCCAGGGCACGCCCCGCGAAGTTCTGACCCCTCCGAACCTTCAGGCCGCTTACGGCATTGAGGTCAGACTACTCGAAGACCAGGAACAGCTGATCGTCGTGCCTGTCGGCTGATACGGACTGCGGTGGAGTGGTTGACAAGCCGAGTTAGCAACCCAAATTGATAACTCGGGTTGTCAACCAAACACAGACGGCCGTCCAGATCAGTCCCTGCCGGGCGCAGAGGGCATCCTGCTGCACCTCTACCCCGGACAGACTTGCAAAGCTGCGAAGCAGAGTAAGCAGGCAAAAAGAAGCTTTGGGTTGACTGGGCCTGCCGCCGGTCGCTTAAACCCCCCCAACGCTTACAGCATGCCTTTGACCACTTTCACCACGTTCTCAACGCTGAAGCCGAACTTCTCGAACAGCACCTTGGCCGGAGCCGAAGCCCCGAAGGTGTCCATACCGATAACCGCGCCGTCCAGCCCGACCCACTCGTACCAGGGCTGCTTGCTGAGGGCTTCAATCGCCACGCGCTTGATGCCGGGAGTCAGGACGCTGTCGCGGTAACTTCTGTCCTGTTCGCGGAACACTTCCATGCAGGGCATAGACACCACACGCGCGGCGACGCCTTCTTTGGCGAGGGCGTCGGCGCTGTCCATCGCCAGGGCCACTTCCGAGCCGCTGGCGATCAGAATAACCTGGGCCGCTTTGCCGTCGGTGCTGTCGGCGTCTTTAAGCACGTACGCGCCTTTCCTCACGCCCGCGTGGTTGCGGGGCAAAATCGGCAGATCCTGGCGGCTGAGGGCCAGCGCCGTGGGGCCTCTGTCGTATTCCAGGGCCATCCCCCAGGCGGCGGCGGTTTCGTTGGCGTCGGCAGGACGGATGACATGTGCACCGGGAACCGAGCGCAACATAGCAAGCTGGTCAACAGGCTGGTGGGTCGGGCCATCTTCCCCCAGGCCGATGCTGTCATGGGTCAAGACGTAGGTCACAGGCTGCATCTGAAGGGCTGAGAGGCGGAAGGCGGGCTTGAGGTAGTCCGCAAATACCAGAAAAGTGCCGACCATTGGGCGCAGGCCACCGTAGAGGCTCAGGCCGTTGCCCGCCGCCGCCATACCGAATTCGCGCACGCCAAAGTACATGTTGCGGCCCTGGTATGTTCCGGCTTCGAACTCGCCCGCATCCTTGATGGTGGTCTTGGTGCTGCCCGACAGGTCGGCGCTGCCGCCCACCAGACCAGGCACCACTTTGGCGACGGCATTGATGACCTCGCCGCTGGCGTTGCGGGTCGCCATGGGCTTGCCGCCGACCTCGTAACTGGGCAGCGCGTCGGCCAGATGAGCGGGCAGTTCGCGGGCCAGCAGCGCGTCCACTTCCTTGCCCAGTTCGGGAAAGGCGGCGCGGTAGCCGTCCATCAGAGCGTTCCAGTCGGCCTCGTACTTCGCGCCGCGCTCGGTGGCGTCCATGTGGGCCTTGACCTCGGGCGGAATGGTGAAGGCTTCCGGGTATTCCCAGCCCAGCGCCGCCTTGGTTTCCCTGACGCCTTCCTCGCCCAGCGGCTCGCCGTGCGCCTTACTGGTCCCCGCGCGGGGGCTGCCGAACCCGATAACCGTCTTGACCTGAATCAGCGTGGGCTGGTCTTTGTTGCCCTGCGCCTGCCGGATGACGGCCTCGATTTCGGCCAGATTGTTGCCGTCTTGTACGCGCAGCACTTCCCAGCCGTAGGCACGGAAACGCTCGGCGGTGTCCTCGGACTCGACCTTGAGGGTCGCTGTGTCGAGTTGCACGCTGTTGTCGTCGTGCAGCCAGATCAGTTTGCCCAACTTGAGGTGCCCGGCGAGCGCGGCCGCTTCGTGGTTGATGCCTTCTTGAAGGTCGCCGTCGCCCAGGATGCTGTAGGTGTAGTTATCGAATATCGGGAAACTTTCGCGGTTGTAGCGGGCTGCGAGGTGATGCTCGGCCATCGCCATGCCCACCGACATCGCCGCGCCCTGGCCCAGCGGGCCGGTGGTAGCGTCTAGCCCCTTGGTATGGAAAAACTCGGGGTGGCCGGGGGTGTGGTAGCCCCACTGCCGGAAGTTTTTGAGGTCCTCGAGGGTCATGGTAGGTGACCCGGTCAGGTGCAGCAGGCTGTAGACAAGCATGCTGGCGTGCCCCGCCGACAGCACGAAGCGGTCGCGCCCGGCCCATTCGGGGTGCTGCGGGTTGAAGCGCAGGAACTTGTGCCACACGGTGTAGCCCATCGGGGCCATGCCCAGCGGCGCACCGGGGTGGCCCGAATTGGCGGCCTGCACGGCGTCGATGCTAAGCGTACGGATGGTGTTGACGCTGAGTTGCTCCACGTTCTGCTTTTCGCTCATGTGCTCTAGTGTACCGGGCAAGCCACCCGGATTGGCCAGTGCCAGGCCAGAACTATGAAGCAGCCAGGCGCTTTGTGCAGGTGGCTGGAAGCTCCTTACCGCCGAACCTGTAGCTTTCCCTACTCGCCCGCGCTCGGCTTGAATCTCTGGAGCATTTGCACAGAGTTACGGCCCATAGAAAAAACAAACTGGGTGCCTCTATGCTGCCCAGCGCCCCTTCCATTGATGACGAGCCAAGTCGGTGTCGGTTCGAGTCTGAATCATGAGAGAAGTAGTGTCGTCGGCAACAGCACGAACTTCAGTGCTCCCGGCTTCCAAAGGAAAACGCCCCGTGTGGGGCGCGGTTCCTGAAAGTTCGGGGGGAGCTGTTTCTCCGGTCTGAAGTTCGGGGGGCACCAGCGGCCTCCTCATTCCGGTAATAACAGAATACGCCCCGTGCGTAAAAATGTCAAGCGGTCTGTGAATAGTGGGCTGAGTACGCCGGGAAGATGAACGGGAAGTTAAGCTTGGTGGCCCCAATTCCCTGGATTCCACCTATGCATAGCCAGGCTAGGCTATTTGGCCTACTCACCGGATTCGATTTACGCTGATGCAGGATTCAAGATGGCAGGTATGAATAGCCACTCCGAAACCGCGCTCCACACGCCGCCGACAGTACGCCCGTTCCAGAATGCCGACGCGGAAGCTGTCGCCAGGCTGGTCACGGCGGGGGTACGGGGTCACTGGCAGTACCGCCCCGAGCAGTTCCGTGAGAGCGGCGACCCGCACAAAATACGGCTGGTGGCCGAGCGGGGCGGCGACCTGATCGCCACGGCGAACCTTTCCCCGTCCGGTGACGGTGCGCCCGACGCGCTGCGCCTCGATCTGGCGGGCGACGGCGCGGCTTTTAGCCTGCTGTACCTGCACCTGCTGGCCGAACTGCCGCCCGGCTTTACCCGGCTGCTGGGCGTGACCCGCGAGGATTTCAGCGAGAAAATGGCGTTCTACACGGCGGCAGGCTTTCGCAATGCCTGGCAGTCGTGGGGGGCGCACCTGGACCTGACCACCTTTGACTTTGAACGCTGGCGGCCCCTGGAAGAAAAACTGTACGTGCAGGGCTTCGAGGTCGCCCGCTGGAAGAACGACGCGACAGATGCCGAGTGGGACGCGCTTTATGAGCTGCACCGGCAGGGCGAAAAGGACGTGCCGCGCAACCCGGTCACGACTTCAGCCTCACTTGGCCGCGAGGCACTGCGCGAGGTGATGACCCGTGAGGAAGCGGTTTTTGTCGTCTGGCACAAGCAGCAGCCTGTGGCCCTGACGCGGCTGACCTTGCCTCAACTGAATTCGCCCGGTCAACATTCCTTGCAGGAGGCCGCCGAAGTCGCCAACGACCTCACCACCACGCACCCGGCCTGGCGCTCACGCGGCCTCGCCACCCTGCTCAAGGCACACGCCCTCGGCTGGGCCAGAGCGCAGGGTTATGCCGAGGCCAGTACCGGCGGCACCGTCCTCAACCTGCCGATGCTGCGCGTGAATACCCGCCTGGGCTACGTGACCGAGCAGATGTGGGTGACCTGGGAATATCGCCTGCACTGAGGGCTGAGGGGCTGCGCCGAGGCTCAAAAGCCGTGCGGGTGGCCCTTATGCCAGTTCCAGGCCGTCTGAACGATGCCCCTGAGGTCGGTAAATTTGGGCTGGAATCCCAGCTCACGCCCGATGAGGGTGGCATCGGCGACCAGTCGGGGCGGATCACCGGCGCGGCGCGGGGCGATTTCGCGGGTCAGCGGCGTGCCGACCACGCTGTCCACGGCGTCGAGCACCTCCTTGACGCTGAAGCCGTGACCCAGGCCGACGTTATAGGTCGCCGCGTCCGTCTTCCCGGCGTGCAGCGCCTCGACCGCCAGCACGTGCGCGTCGGCCAGGTCCTGCACATGCACGTAGTCGCGGATACAGGTGCCGTCGGGCGTGGGGTAATCCTCACCGAAGATCATCATTTTTTCGCGCTGGCCCAGGGCCGTCAGCGCGGCGAGTTCGATCAGGTGAGACTTGCTGGCGTGCGCCTCGCCGATGTCGCCTTCCGGAGCCGCGCCGCACACGTTGAAGTAACGCAGCACCGTGTAGGGCAGGCCATGCGCCGCATGGAAGGCGTGAATCATGCGCTCGGTCATCAGTTTGGTTTCGCCGTACACGCTCTCAGGCTGCATGGGGGCATCCTCGGGAATAGGCCCCTTATCGGTAGTGCCGTAAACCGCCGCCGTCGAGGAAAAGACCAGCGGAATCTTGCGCGTCTCCACGATCATTTGCAGCAGGTTCAGGCTGCCGACCACGTTGTTGCGGTAATACCGGCCCGGTTCGCGCATACTTTCGCCCACCTCGATCAGCGCCGCGAAGTGAATCACGGCGTCGGGGGTGTGGGCTTGCAGCGCCGCCCGGATGCTGGGCGCGTCGAGCAGATCGGCCCTGACCAGCGGCACGTCTGCGGGCAGCGCTCCGGCATGCCCGCTCGAAAGGTTGTCGAACACCACGACCTCGTGCCCCGCCGCGCGCAACTGCCGGACGGTGTGAGAACCGATATACCCTGCGCCACCTACGACTAGCAATTTCATGGCCCCAGAGTAGTACGGTTGGCCGGGGCTCTGCGTAGCCTACCCAGCTCCCTACTGCCCGCGCCGCGCCATGACCCAGCGTTCCAGGGCCGTGATCAGGCTGTAGAGGGCGGTGCCGAACAGTACCAGCAGGGCAATGGCGGCAAATTGCAGCGGCTTGTCATAATTGGTGCCCGCCTCCTGCACGCGGAAACCCAGGCCCTTCTGGTTAGCGTCGGTAAATTCCCACACCACCGCGCCGATCAGGGCCAGACTGCTTGCCAGCCGCAGCCCCCCCAGCAGCATGGGCAAGGCTCCGGGCAGTTCGAGGTAAATCAGGCGCTGGCGAAAAGTGGCCCGCAGCGTGCTGAACAGTTCGTGGTAGGTGCGGTCTACCTCGCGCACGCCGACCATGCACGACACCAGGAGCGGGTACAGGGCGCTAAGGGCCGAGACAACCACGGCGGGCAAAAAGCCGAAGCCCAGCCACGACACCAGCAGCGGGGCCAGAATAACAATTGGCGTGCTTTGAGACGCCACGATAAACGGGTTTAAAAAGCGTTCCAGCGCCCGCACTCTGGCAATCGGATAGCCCAGCAGCAGCCCAAGCACGCCGCCCAGCAGGGTGCCCAGCAGCGCCGTTCCCACCGTGACCCCGAACGCCTGGCGCAGCATCGGCGCGTGGGTCACGAACGCCTGCCAGGTCTGCGCGGGGCTGGGCAGCAGCAATTTCTGGTTGATGCGTACAGCCGCCAGCTGCCAGACCGCGAAGCCCAGGGCAATCGCCAGCAGCGCCAGCAGGTGGCTGGCCTGCCAGCGTTCGCGGGGTTCCACGCGCAGGCGGGTGCTGTCGCCCGCGCCCAGCAGCCCGCGCAAACGGGCCTCCACCCCCTCGGTGTAAGCGCTGGCCCGGCCCTGGCCGCGCGTGTCGATGACCTCCAGAATACGCCCGTCGCGCAGCACCGCCACCCGGTCGGCCAGCCAGACCGCCTCGCGGATCGAGTGCGTGACCAGAATGGTGGTGCCGCCCGCTTTTTCGTGCAGGTGGCGCAGTTCCTCGTTAAAGCGTTCGCGCACCAGGGCGTCGAGCGCCGCGAACGGTTCGTCAAGCAGCAGAATGTCGCCGCTCTGGGCCAGGGCGCGGGCCAGAGCAATTCGCGCCCGCATCCCGCCCGAGAGTTCACGCGGAAAATACCCGGCGTAGTCGCTCATGCCGACCATGTGCAGCGCCTCTGCGGGCGACAGGCTGCCGCCAGTGCCCAGGTCTGCCGGAAGCTGCACGTTTCTCAGCGCCGTGCGCCAGGGCAGCAGGCGGTAATCCTGAAACACCAGCGCCGGACTCGACGAGACCTGCACCTGTCCCGCCTGAGGCTTGAGCAGCCCCGCGATAACCCGCAGCAGGGTGCTTTTGCCGCCGCCGCTCGGGCCGATCAGGGCCAGGAATTCGCCGCGCCGCACCTCCAGAGTGACATCGTCCAGAATAGTTTCGCCGCCCAGCCGCGCGGTGACGCCCTGAAGCCGGATGGTGGGAACAGCTGGCGAATCGGTCAGCAGGGTGGGCGGAGCACCGATGGGAAGCGACATCGCCCCGCAGTATCGCAGAGCTGGGCTGGGCGCAGGCGGTCCAGAGGCAGGGTTTCTGGCGCTTCCCCCGCCCACCACCCTGATCGGCGTGGGAACCTCGCGCAGCCACAGCCAGCCGCTCAGGGTAAAGGGAAGGCGGCGCGGCAGGCAGTTCACGCAGCAGGCCCCAGACCGTGAAGTGCAGCGGGTTGATCGGATTCAATCGGAATTCGTATGACCTCAACGGTTCCCAGACCCGGCCCGGAATGTGTGACCTTTCCGGGAAACTTATAGCCGCCCCAAGGATCAGTGCAGCCGGGGCAGCAGCGTGACCACCCCAGCAATGGTCAGGATGCTGCCCAGCGTGCTGAGGGTCGCCACCGCCGCCACCGTGTCAGTATCTGCACCGTATTCGCGGGCAATAAGCAGGGCATTGACAGCCGTGGGCATACTGGCCGAGAGCACCAGCACCTGAAGGTTCAGCGCGTTCAATTCCAGCACCCGGCCTATGGCGAAGGCGATAAGCGGCCCACCAATCAGCCGCGAGGCGGTCGCCAACCACAGCCGCGCCGTCGTGCGGGGCCAGCCGCCCGCCCCGAGTTGCAGCCCCAGTGCCAGCAGCACCATCGGCAAGGTGGCCTGCGAGAGTAGCGCGACCCCTTTGGTCAGGCCCTCCGGCAGCGTGATGTGCAGCGCCCGCAGCAAAATACCCAGCAGCGCGACCCACAGCGCCGGAAGCCGGAACATGCCTCTAAGCGCTTCGAGTGGGTCTGCGCCGCGTTTGCCCAGGCTGTAAACCGCTGGGCCGAACACATACATGCCCACAAAAGACGCCAGAAACAGCACCGTGGCCCGCTCGAAGCCCGCCTGACCGAAGGTGAACAGGGCAATCGGCAGCCCCATGTTGCCACTGTTCCAGATGCCCACTCCCGCGCTGAGACTCCGTTTTTCGGCGTCGGGGCGGCCCCAGCCCACCAGATACCCCAGCAGCAGGCAGCCCAGAACCGTTAGCAGGTACGCCGCGCCCAGGTGCAGCGCCTCGGCGGCCTTGACCGGGGTCTTGAGTAAAACATCCAGCACCAGCGCGGGCGACAGCAGATACAGCGTGATGCGCGAAATCGTCCACTGGTCGATTGGAAACCGGGAGGACAGCAGCGCCCCCAGGCCAGCAACCAGCATGACGGGCAGGAGGACGGTGCCGAGCGCCTGGAACATGAGGGCTATAGTAGACCCCTTGCGAAAAAGCGCCGTGTTTCAGCTCTGAACGGTGAGGGTCGGTGCGTCCGGGCTGCGCTGGCGTGACCGGGGTGCAAGCTCATGCGCCTGAGGCTGGGGCTCTGTCTCTTGGCCCAACCAGCGTAAACACCGCCATCTGCGTGATCGGCCCAAAGGCCGGATGTACCTCGCCCACGTCAGCGTAGTCCACGCTGTAACCGTAGTGTTCGGCAGTGGTCTGTGTCCACGCACGGAACTCGGCCCGCGTCCACTCGAAGCGGTGATCGGCGTGCCGCAGTTCCAGCGGCTTGTTAAAGGCGGTGTTGTACTCGGCGTTGGGTGTGGTCAGAATCACAGTTCGGGGCCGGGCAAAGCCAAAGACATTTTCAGCCAGGGCTTCCAGCCGGTGCGGTTCCAGGTGTTCGATCACCTCGACCAGCGCCGCCGCGTCAAAACCCTTCAGGCGCGAGTCGGGGTAAATCAGACTGCCGTGCAGTAGCCTGACCCGCTCCCGCAGTTCGGGGCGCTCGGTCAGATTTAGCTGGGCGGCGGCTCTTTCCAGGCTCCGGGCGCTGAGGTCCAGGCCAACGAGTTCGCGGAACTGTGCGGTGGGCAGCAGCCTGCGTAGCAGTTGGCCCTCGCCGCAGCCCAGGTCCAGCACGCGGGCCGCTCCACTGGCCTTCAGGGCCTGCGCCACGGTATCCAGCCGCTCGTCGTGCGGGCGGGGTCTGGCTTCCGGCGGCGCGTCCCCGGATTCTTCTGCCGGAACACTGAAACTTTCGCCCGCCTGCTGCACCAGTTCCCGGAAACGCAGGTAGCGCCGGGTAATCAGCTCGCGCTCCGGGTGGGTCTCTAGCCAGCCCTCTCCGTGACGCAGCAGCTTGCCAACCTCCGTTTCACCGACGTAATAGTGCTTTTTGCCGTCCAGCACCGGCAGCAGCACGTACAGGTGGCGCAGCAGCTCGGCCACCCGCACGCAGGCGCTGAGGCTCAGGCGCACGTAAGGCCGCTCGCCCCATTCGGGGTACAGCGGGTCGAGGGCAATGGGCGTGGTCTGAACCGCGTACCCCAGCGGCCCGAACAGACGCTCTGGCAATCCGGCAGGCCCACGCGACGCGGCGCAGCTTATCTGTGCCGTCAGGGGCACCGAGGTGTCGGCCAGGCCCTGCCGTTCGCGGCTATGACCCGTCATGGCCGTGCCAAAGACCTCACGCAGCGCTACGGCCAGCAGGCTTCCGGCGGCGTAGGGGCGGTCGTTGACATACGGCTCTAGCGGGCTGCCGTCGCCGGGTCTAGCCCTGCGTGAGAGGGCCACCGGGTCGACCTCGACCAGCAGCGCGGCGGTGGTGCGCTCAGGCGACGCTTCAGGGTAAAACACGCTGGCCTTCCCAAAGGGCAAGGTTTTTTCCAGCAGGTGCTCCGGGTGCTTCATCAGCACAAAGCCCAGGTCGCTGGCGGGCCAGGTCGGTGCGGTCTGGTCTGGCCCAGGCGCGGGGGTCATGGTCAGGGTCAGCAGCATCTGGGCCTTAGGTTAGCCCTCTTGGGGACTGGGCTGGGGCACATCAGCCGCGCAGCCCGTAACTGGCCCCGGCAAAATAAAGGCCGTGCGCGGCCACGTTTGCGCCTGCCCGCGCCCGCTGCCCCGAATGCAGGATGTCTCGGGTAGCCTGTGGCTCCAGCCTGCGCTGCCCGACCAGCAGCAGCGTACCGACCAGCCCACGCACCATGTGCCGCAAAAAACTTTCGCCTGCCACATGGATTTCCCAGATCAGCGGCCCCGGCCTGACCTCCAGGCCCAGCAGCTCGCGCACCGTCTGGCGGTCTTCTTGCGTGGCAAAGGCGGCAAAATCGTGTCTGCCCACCAGCAGCGTGGCCGCAGCGTTCATGGCCTGGGCATCAAGCTCTAGGGGTACATGCAGCGCCCGGCCCTCCCAGAGTGGGTGGCGCTGCGGCGCGGTCAGCAGGCGGTAAATGTAGCGCCGCTCGGTACACGAAAAACGGGCGTGAAAATTTTCCGGGGCCAGCCGGGCCTCCAGCACAGCCACGCTGGGCGGTAGGTGGGCGTTCAGGGCGCGGGCCAGACGCTCGGGGGGCACCCGCAGGCTGCTGGGCACGTCCCAGTGCAGCGCCATGGCCTCGGCGTGAACCCCGGCGTCGGTGCGTCCGGCGGCCACGGGGTAAAACCCGGTATCTGGGGCGAGCCGCCGCAGGGCCAGCTGCAAGGTTTCCTGCACGCTGGGCACACTGCGCTGGGCCTGCCAGCCCGCGTAGACCCGGCCATCCCAGGCGACGGTCAGGCGCAGGCGCCGGTATCCGTATGGGGGGGTATAAAAACGTGGTGAGGCGTCGTCTGACACGGCCTTAGGCTAGCGTGTACCCCCGCGCGGGGGGGTGACCCATCACTCTGGGCTTCATGAAAGGTTTATGCTATGGCTGCCATGCGTCTTTCCTTGCTGCTGTTGGTGCTGCTAATGGGTCCGGCTCAGGCCGCGACGGCTTACCGGGTTCAAGATGGCGACACGCTCATCGGCATCGCGCAGCGGGCTGGGGTCAGCGTGCAGCAGATCAGGGCGCTCAATGCCTCGCTTAAGAAGAGCAGTGTGGTTAAGGTGGGCCGCGTCATTAGCATTCCTAACCGCCGGGTGGCGGCCCGCAAGTACCATGTTCGGAGCGGTGAGAATCTTACCAGCATTGCCCACAGCTTCGGAATGAGCGCCGGGGAATTGCTGCGGGCCAATCCCGAATACCGGGGCAACAGGAGTGTCTGGGCCGGGGCCATCATCACTATTCCGCCGCGTGTGGTCGCGGCAGGTCTGGAACGCTCAGCGGGATTGACCCGTTTGGGGGGCGGTCAGGCTACGCTCCACATGGCCAGTATCCGGGTCAGTGCCGCACAAGACGATACCCCTAGCCCGGCTGTCCCTGATTCCGGGCGCTGGCGCTGGCCGCTGCCAGGGTACCACTATGTCAGCAGCGGATTCGGTGAGCGCGAGTTAGACGGTAAAGAGGGAATGCACTATGGCCTAGACATTGTCGCGCCCATCGGCACGCCTGTGCTGGCGGCCCGCAGTGGGCGGGTACTGGAATCACGCAACGATGCCAGGCGTGGCTGGGGCTGGACTGTGGTACTGAAACACCCGGACGGCTGGATTACCCGCTACGCCCACCTAAGCCAGAATCTGGTCAAGGCGGGCGAACTGGTCCAGCAGGGGCAGCGCGTTGGGCGTGTGGGCAATACGGGCCATAGCACCGGGCCGCACCTGCATTACGGCACCTACCTGCGCTGGCATCCTAAAGACCCGATGGGCCTCTACTGATGCCGATTTCAGCGCAGGCCCAATCAGTAAGGGTCCCGTCGGCACAGGTCTGGTACGTGGAACTCCAGGGAGACGGGGCCGCCGGGCAGTTACTGGCTGTGCTAGAAGAGCTGCCCTCTCAGCCGGGCTTTCTGGGTGCGGAACTGCTGACCAGCCCGGCGCAGCCTGCACTGGCCCTGATCGCCAGCCGCTGGGCCGCCGCTCTTCCGGCGCTGGCGCTGCCTGCCGGAGCCAAAGCCTGGAGTTTCGTTGTCGTTGCCACACGCTGAAAGATGCGCTGGGCAACAGCTCAGGCTTGTCATACGGACTGCCGATTAAATCGCGTACGTTTAGCGACTTCATCCGGGCGGACGCGAGTAGGAAAAGTTGTATCTGATTAACGGCCTTTATCAAGGCTTCAATTACAGTGTTGGAATTCGCTCCAGGTCGATTTCATTGCCTGGTGTATGTTCTCGCAATTTCATAAGGCTCTTGCCAGATTCCAGGGAGCACCGCGAATACGCTCGGGATGACAGTGGCGAAGGTGTGAACTAGCGAGGGTGTGAACGAAGTTCAGGTGAACACTATGGAAGAGAGTGTGGAGCCTGTTACGCTCTTGGCTTCGTCCTCATCGCGGAATCTCACAGCGTTGGCGGCCTTTGTACAGCGGCTTCTTCCAAGTCAAGCACCAGCTACGCCTACGCCCACGTGGTCAGTCTCTCCCCGGCCCCTGCTTTCCCTACTTCTGTCGTCAGCTCTCCGGAACCTGGTATGAGCCTTATTTTGTTGTCGTGATGTTCAGACCTTCTTCGGGCTTTACACCATGTTCAACCCAGCCGCGCAGCTCATTCCAAGCGTTCACGCCCTGCTGCGGCGTGAAATAGCAGTGTGCAGGGCCGCTGTTCTTGAGGTCGGCCAGGTTGACGGGTTTAGCGTCTGCCCACTGCTGCACCAGATTGCCGCTGTTGCCTGCCGCCGCGACGATGCGGGCGAACTCCGGCACAAAGAGGCTTGGTACGAGCGGGTCAGAGGTGTTGTGAAGGGTCAGCATCTTGGCGGTGAAATGGCCAGTAGCGGTATAGTTGGCATCTAGGTACGCGCTAGAAGCGGCTGAAGCCTTGAACCGCTGCACGCCTGCATTCAGGGCCGCGTCGTCGGCGCTTCCGGTATAGGTGCGCTCGGCGTTGCTGTAGCCGATGCCGTTCATGGTGTTAAGCAGGTCAGTGAGACCATAAACAGTCACCGACAACGGCGTAATAAAGCTGATGGGGTCAGGAGCCGCACCCGTGACACGCGCTATCTGCCCAATGAGGGACTGCGCGGCCTTGTCGCCTTTGGCTGCTGCCGTAAAGAGCCCACCCACCGAGGCAATCACGGCGTCTTGGGTATAGGCAGGATTGGGCGTCAGCGCGTCGCCCGCGCCGGGCAGAACGT
>NZ_JAGLBG010000044.1 GCF_018260405.1 Deinococcus sp. | reverse complement strand
ACACTATATGCACGGTCAGCCGACTGACGGTATGGCTCCCAGGCCGCTGACTCTTCACCACTCTAGGCTACCAAGCCCCCTCTACCTCCAGGGCTTCCGCAAAGTCGGTTCAATTTTGAACCTGGATCAAATTGCTTCTGATATGGAATCGAAAAAGTCTATTTTCATTACTCGATGATCTTCGATTCAGAGTCGCTTTTTCTGTCAATAACAGAAATTGTGGTGTTCATTCTGCAATTTTGGGACTTTGCGGTTGCCCTGCCTCTACCTCATTAGATTGGCTCTCTGAAAGACTTGCACTAAAGTGCATGGCTTAGGACCAGCGTATTCGGAGAGTGAAACCACTCGCCCTTGACGTTCTGGACGACCAGAAACCCAAGCTGTCAGGTACTGAGGCCGTCTGGGACACCCCCCCCTGTTTGCCAGCCGCTAGCACCCGAGGTTCAAAATGTTTTACCCTGAGCGCAAGTGAATGTCGTTGTCTTTGACCTTGAAACCACGGGCCTGTCGCCGGAAAAAGACGGCATCGTCGAAATTGGGGCCGTCCGAATTGTGGGCAACCGCATAGACGAGACCCTGAAGTACGAAACGCTGGTGCGCCCGACCACTGCCCTGGGCGAGACCATGCGGATTCCCTGGTATGCCGAGCGCGTTCACGGCATCTCGGACGCGATGGTGCGCTCGGCCCCCACCATCGACGAGGTGCTGCCGGAGTTTCTGGAATTTGTAGCGGGTGACGCGGTCGTAGCCCACAACATCGGCTTCGATGGCGGTTTCATGCGGGCCAATGCCCGACGCCTGGGCCTTAACTGGAGCCCGGCGGCCGAACTGTGTACGGTGCAGCTCTCGCGCCGGGCGTTTCCCCGTGAGCGCTCGCATAACCTGACTATGCTGGCCGAGCGCCTGGGGCTGGAATTTGCGCCGGGGGGCCGCCACCGCAGTTACGGCGACGTGCAGGTTACGGCGCAGGCGTATCTTCAACTGCTACAGCGGCTGGGTCAACCGGCCTGAACCCCTGCTCATACCCACCCGGGCTGAATCTCCCGATGTGGGGCATAAAATCCGCCTGGAAGAAGTAGGAAAAGTGCGGATTTTGGGGAACTGGAAGGCAGTCCGTATTACGCGCTTTTTTTCCAGCGGCCCTTGCCCCGGTGACCCACTTTATTACCCGCCTGAGTGGTGCGGCTGCGAACGCGCTCGTCGTCGTAACGCAGCATAACCGCCAGCCTTGCGCGGCTGATGATGTGGTGCGGCTGTTTGGGGACGAACGCGGTCACGATGTCCACATGGCCGTCGCGGTAGTGCTGCACGACCACATGCAGCGGCAGTTTGACCTGTTGCGCCTCGAAGTAGCCACACACCAGCCAGCGGTGGTCTTCGGGATACACGGCCCGCACCCGCCCCGAGAGCAGCACCTCTAGAATATCGTGCTCCAGAAACCCTTCGGCGCGGGCGTGCTGAGTGGCGTGGGAACAGACGTGAAAGCGGGCATCGTAGACCGCAGACCGCAGTTGATGGTGGGCGCGGCTTAGGCTGAAATCGTCCGTCGAGACGCCTTTGAGATCGGCCACCCGCTGCGGCTTGAGCGGAACTGGCTTGCCTGGGGGCGAATTGACGGGGTTTTTGGCCACTGGAAGGGGCGCACGGCGGGCGGCTTTCTCGGCCCGCGAAAGCTGGGCACGCAGGGCCAGCAGCTCGGTTCCGGCCTGAGCCTGTTTTTGCAGTGTACTGGCCTTTGCCGGGCCTGCTGGTGTGGGGGCAGCCCCCGTCCGACTGGTGTGTTTCGTCACGACCATCACCTCCCAAACGCTGCCCGGCCAGTTCTTCTGGGGGCAGTCGGGACACGCTGCCTTTTCCAAAAAGAAAACGCCCCTCAAACACGCTTAGCGGTGTTCGTGGGGTGGCAGGCAACGTACCCTGTTCAGGGCATAGAGCGACTATATCACGCACTCCCGATCACGCACTCCGGGCAGGCAACGCAAGAGGCTGTTTCTGGGGGTGCATCCCACCAGAATGGGACGGATGGCAAGGCAAGTCGTTTTTACTGTGTCGGTCAACTTTCCGCCGTTTCGCGGCTTTGCAAGTCCGCTCGGAGTGAGGCTGCAAGCGGCAGGTCCTTACAGAGTTTTACCGGCATACCTGTGGGCCAAGTTGCACACTGAAAGAGTCTGATGAGACGCACTCCCTGTTTCCCCTAAGCTAAGTACCCTGACAAAATCCTGGTTCCCTCTTGCCGTGGCACGCCGCTTCTTACAAGTCTGTAACTTCCAAGCTTGTTAGCCTGTGCCCTTTACGGTCAATATTAAAGCGATATGCATGAAGCCCTGTTGTCTGCCCTGAGTACCGTGAACGATCCTGAACTGCACCGCGACCTCGTATCGCTCGGCATGATCGAGTCGGCCAGTCTGGAACAGGGCGTGGCGCGGATCAAGGTCAACCTGACGACCCCGGCCTGCCCGCTGAAGGACAAGATCGAGGGCGATGTGCGCTCGGCTGTCATGCAGGTTCCCGAGGTGCAGGACGTGATCGTGACCTTTGGGGCGATGGTGCGGTCGGCGGCCCAGCCCGCGCTGCCGGGAGTCAAACATGTGGTGCTGGTAGGCAGCGGCAAGGGTGGCGTCGGCAAAAGCAGCGTGGCCGTCAATCTGGCCGCCAGTCTCGCGCGTGATGGGGCGCGAGTCGGGCTGCTCGACGCCGACGTGTACGGCCCCAGCGTCGCGCACATGATGGGGCAGTCGGGCGCTAAGGTCACGGCCAACGCCGAGCGCAAGATGCTGCCGATTGAGGCGCACGGGCTGAAATTCGTGAGCATGGGTAATCTCTCACCCGCCGGGCAGGCCCTGGTCTGGCGCGGCCCGATGCTGCACAGCGCTATTCAGCAGTTTATCAAGGACGTGGTCTGGGGTGAACTCGATTACCTGATCGTGGACCTGCCGCCAGGCACGGGCGACGTGCAGCTTTCGCTGACCCAGACCATTCAGGTCACGGGCGCGGTCATTGTGACCACTCCGCAGGACGTGGCCCTGATCGACGCGGCGCGGGCCATCGACATGTTCCGCAAGGCCAGCGTGCCGGTGCTGGGCGTGGTCGAAAACATGAGTTACTTCGTCGCGCCCGACACAGGTCTCACTTACGACATTTTTGGGCGTGGCGGCAGCCGCAAACTGGGCGACCAGTTCGAGTTGCTGGGCGAAATCCCCCTGGACACCGAGGTGCGCCGTGACGCCGACGCCGGGCAGCCGGGCGTGCTGGCGCATCCGAACACTCCGGCTTCACAGGCGCTGGTGCAGGTGGCCCGCAACTTGGCCGGGCAGATCAGTGTGCGTTCCCTGGCCTCTCTGCCAAACCAACTGACCGTCGTATGACCACCGCTTCCGCGCTGCCAGGCATCACAGAACGGACCAAAAAGCGTCTTCTGGAACTGGTCAACCGGCACGGTGGTCTGACGGCGCAGGAGCTGGCGCAAAAGCTGGAAGTCAGTGTCCCGGCGGCGCGGCGTCACCTCTCGGACCTTCAGGAGCAGGGTCTGATCGGCATGACCATCGAGCGGCCCAGCGGTCGTGGGCGACCTCAGCACGTCTTTACGTTGACCGAGCAGGGCGAAGCGACTTTCCCCAAGACCTATTCCACGCTATGTGCCGATATTCTGCGGCACGTCGAGCACTTGTTCGGTCAAGAGGCCGTTTTGAAGGTCTTCAATTCCCGCAGCGCCGAATTTGGGCAGCTCCTGCGGGCCATCGCTGCGCCAGAGCTTCCACTGGCCGAGCGGCTGGAGCGCCTGGCCGCCGTACTGACTGAGGCCGGTTTCGACGCCGTGGTCGAGTTCGACGGCACCGCTTACTATCTGATCCAGCGCAACTGCCCTAATCTGGCGGTGGCCCGGCAATTCAAGGCGCTGTGTATTTCGGAGCTGAATATGTATGCTGAGGTGCTGGGGCGACCTATCGAGCGTGACCAGAAGATTGCCTGTGGGCAGCGCATGTGCCGCTACCGTATCGCTGCGCTCTAACTGGCCGAGTCACGCGAGTTCTCTCCCCTTCTCAGAGGCCCTATGAAGAATGTTTTTATGCCGTCTATCGGTGACGAGTCCAGGCCGCTTTACAGCATAGTGGCGTGGCCCTCGGAGGCGCTCGACACCTGGATGACCCGGCAGCAGGAACGCCTTAACGTGCGCGGCTTTGGCCTGACGCACCTGAACCTGCGTGCACCTTTTCAGACGTCGCTGGAAAGTGAGGAGCTGGTTTCTGTGATGCGGGACGTTTTGCGCGGTCAGGACGCTTTCCCGGTGCAGATCAAGGGTTGGAAACGGTTGCCCAGCATCATCTTTCTGGAATGCGAACTTGATGAGACGCTGCGCCGCCTGCACGAGCGGGTACTAAGTGTCGGCCCATCAAGTCAGGCCCCTTTCGACGGCCCTCTCTACCGCCCGCACCTTACCCTGGCCCTCGGTGTATTGCCCTGGGCAAGCGACGAACTGTGGGAGAAAGTAGGGAGACTGGTTCCGCCAGCGCATGAATTTACTGTTAATGCGCTCAGTTTGACCAAAGAAGAACGCGGCGAAGTCCAGGAACTGCATACGTTTCCGCTTAATCCTTGAAGCAACTGCACCGACGGCCAGTGTCTCATACAAATTCCGATTGAATCCGAAACTGCTGGATTCAATCGGAGCGGATGCAAGAAGGAAAATCCGGGTTTCGCGGTCTGCACCCGTAGAGCTGCCCGGCAAAGGCGCCTCTATTGCTTTTCTAGTTAGGCCAGAATTGAGCAGGGTTCGTATACCGATAAAGCAGCGGCTTCAGGCGGTGACGGGCACCTTGAGCATATTGCCCAAGCCTTCGAGGAACTTCTCGTAGCCCGCGAAGTCGAGCTGCTGCTCGTTGTCGCTCAGAGCAGTGGCGGGGCTGGGGTGAACCTCGACGTGAATACCGTCTGCGCCGACGGCTAGGGCGGCCTTTGCCAGCGGAATCAGCAGGTCGCGGCGTCCGGCGGCGTGGGTCACGTCCACGATCACCGGCAGGTGGGTCATCTGCTTGGCCAGGGCCACGGCCGAGAGGTCCAGGGTGTTGCGGGTCCATTTCTCGTAGGTGCGGATGCCGCGCTCGCACAAGATCACTTCATTGTTACCTTCGCTCAGCACGTATTCGGCGGCGTAGAGCCACTCTTCGATGGTGGCCGAGAGGCCGCGCTTAAGCAGCACCGGGCGGCGGGCACGGCCCACTTCGCGCAGCAGAGCAAAGTTGTGCATGTTGCGGGCGCCAATTTGCAGAATGTCGGCGTACTCGGCCACCACTTCCACATCTCTTGTGTCCATCACTTCGGTCACGAACAGCTGGCCGTTTTCCTTGGCGGCGCGTGCCCCGATAATCAAGCCGTCCACCCCCATGCCCTGAAAGCCGTAGGGGCTGGTGCGGGGTTTGTAAGCGCCGCCGCGCAGAATCCTGACGCCCTTACCTGCCAGAAATTGGGCGGTTTCGTCCATCTGCTCTTCGGACTCGATGCTGCACGGCCCGGCGATGATGATGGGGGGGTTGCCGCCGCCGATCTTCACACCGTCGATGTCCAGCACGGTGTCCTCGGCCTTGACCTTGCGCGACATCAGCAGCTGCTTTTTGTCATTGTTCTCTTCGAGGTCCAGGCTGGCCTTGAAGATTTCCTTGAAGATCGCCTTGACCGCTGCGCCCGTAAAGGGGCCGGGGTTAAGGCCTTCAAGTTCCTTGAGTTGCCTTTCCTCACGGGCGGGGTCGTAGTGGTTCGGGCGGCCCTCGGCGGTCTTGGCATGCCCGATCTGGGCGACAACTTCGCCGCGCCTGGACAGCAGCTTAAGCAGGTCTTTGTTGATCTGATCGATCTCGCTACGGAGTTCATCGATGCCGCGTGGTGAGTGGGTCATACCCCCAGTGTAAAAAAATTGGGTCGCCCACACCGTCGGCGCGACTAGTCAAATGCAAAGAGTTGTCCAGAAGCGAAACATTATTCGGCGCTTCCCGGCTCCTCGGCATTGACCATGTGAACAGCCACCCGCGCCAGTGCAGCGTAAATCTCGCGGGCTTCGGCCTCAGGAATTTCGGGCGTGCCTCGCAGAGCGGCGTTCATACAGGCCAGCCAGGCACGGGCACGGCGCGGCGTGATCTCGAAAGGCAGGTGCCGCGCCCGCAACCTCGGGTGGCCGAAGCGCTGCTGATACAGTGGCGGCCCGCCAAAGAAGCCGGTCAGAAAGGCCAGTTGCTTTTCGGCAGTGAGCGTCAAGTCGGCGGGAAAAATGGGGGCGAGGTCGGGATGCTGCGCCACCAGCGTATAGAAGCGCTCGATCAGCCGAGCCAGCGCTTCGGGGCCGACGCGGTCATATAGACTCCCGCCCTCGGAAAGCGAAATAGGGGCCGTCATGGTCGGCGTGCTGGCCTGCCCACTTGGCCTTGACGCTCTTGCACGCTGCCACCTGCCGGTCGGTCAGAGCGCGGGAATAGGTGCTGCTCAGGTCGCTGACGCAGCACACCGTCTGGCCGCCGACCTTGGGCTTTAGCCCGGCGATAAAGGTCGGTAGCGCCCCTTCGATGACATAAAAACGCAAAGGTGCGCCAGAGGTTCATACGGCTCATTCTAGAGAATCGGGAGAGGGAGAGGGGTTGCCGGAGCGGGTCGCCAGATAGTACGGACTCCGGGCGTGGAGTGGGCAAATTCCGCATCGAGTTTTCACGAGCCGGTGCTAAAAATAGATATGAAGCGACTCTCTTTGGCCCTCCTGACCCTTGCTGCAACAGCCCTGGCCCCGGTGGCGCTCGCGGCTGGCAGCGACACTGCCCGCACCCCCGAAGAAGTGTTGGCCGGGTGCAACCTGACGCCCGAGCAGGATCAGGCCAACGCACAGGTAGCGGTTCGTAGCTCGGCCAAGAGCACGCTGGCAGCGGCGGCGGCCATGTACAAATCGAGTTACAGCGCCGTAAGCTACGACCTGAACGTCGGCCCGGCCAGCATCAATGGCGACAGCGCCACCGTGCGCGGCAGCATTACCCTGCGGGCCACCAACGTCGCCACGAAACAGCCTGTGGGCGGCACCTACAGCGGGGTGGTCAACCTGACCCGCACGGGCTGCCACTGGGAAGCCACCGGCTACGCACGCGGTTGAGTCACTGAGTCACAGATTCTCCGGTCGACACAGGAAGCGCGGCGCTCAGTTCCGGTGACTGACCGGCAAAACCAACTTTGAAGACCTTCAGACGCTTTCCACGAAGTCCACGGAAGTGTATCTGGGAGCTACTTCTGCCCCTGGTTTCAGCGGCAACGCCGGATTGAAATGATTGAGCAGAACGCCTGATCCAGCGATATCCAGGCTAAATTTCAATTCTGTCAGAAGTGATCTGATAGCCTGCCCACATGTTCGAGTCGTTGGGAAACAAGTTGCAGGACATCCTGGATCGGGTGGGCCGTGAGAGCAAGCTGAGCGAGGCACAGGTCAAAGCCACCATGCGCGAAATCCGTATGGCCCTGTTGGAAGCCGACGTGAATTTTGGGGTCGCCAAGGATTTTGTTGCTACCGTTTCCGAAAAGGCCGTGGGGCAGGAGGTGCTGGGCAGTCTCAACGCGGGCCAGACCATCGTCAAGCTGGTACACGACGAACTGGTCGAGACGCTGGGCGGCAAGACTTCTCTACCCGAGCTGAGGACCCAGGGCAATGTCTGGTTCATGGTCGGCCTTCAGGGAGCCGGGAAAACCACCAGCACGGGCAAACTGGCCTCGTACTACAAGGGCAAGGGGCGGCGCGTGCTGCTGGTCGCCGCCGACACCCAACGCCCGGCGGCGCGTGACCAGCTCGAAGTGCTGAGTAAGCAAGTCGGCGTGCCGGTGCTCAAGGTAGCCGACAACGAAACCCCCCAGGAAACCAAGCGCCGGATTGACGAGCACCTCAAAAACGATTTCCGCGACCTCGTTATCGTGGACACGGCGGGCCGCCTTCAGATTGACGCCGCCCTGATGAGTCAGCTCGCCGCGCTGCAACAGGAACTCGGCCCCACTGAAACGCTGCTGGTCGTGGACGCCATGACCGGTCAGGAAGCGCTGAACGTGGCGCAGGCTTTCGATGAGCGGGTCAATGTCTCGGGCCTCATCATGACCAAGATGGACGGCGACGCACGTGGGGGCGCGGCCCTCTCGGCGCGTGCGGTCACGGGCAAACCGATTTACTTTGCCGGGGTCAGCGAAAAAATCAGCGGCCTGGAGCCGTTCTACCCCGACCGGGTGGCCGGGCGCATCCTGGGCATGGGCGACGTGATGGGCCTGATCGAGCGGGCGCAGCAGGCTGATCTTAAGGCCGTAGAAGCCCAGAAGGCGGGCGACTTCGACCTGGAAGACCTGATGAACCAGTTGCGCCAGATTCGCAAGCTAGGGCCGCTGGGCGACCTCATGAAGATGATTCCCGGCATGAGCCGCGCCCTGCCCGAAGGCTTTAGCATCGATGAAAAGCAGCTTCAGCGCATCGACGCCATGATTTCCAGCATGACCGCCAAGGAGCGGCGCAACCCCAAGATCATCGACGGCAAACGCCGCAAGCGCATTGCGGACGGCAGCGGTTCGAGCGTGCAGGACATCAACAAGCTTCTGAAGATGCATGAGCAGATGAAGGAAATGATGAAGATGCTTCAGAAGATGTCGGGCAGCGGGGCCAAGGGCATGCGCGGCATGAAACCCCCCAAGATGCAGAACCTGCCCCCCAGCCTGAAAAAGTAAGTGCGGTACGCTCGCCTCCGGCCAGGTTGCGTGGGCATGGTAGGCTGCCTGAAGTCATGATCTCGCCTCTTTGCAAGTGTGTCTTTAGTGGGCAGGTGGCCCGAAGATGATGTTCGTCGCCGCGCTGCTGTCCTGGTTTCTGGTCGGGCTGTTCATTCGTATCAGCCGGTCGCGGGGCTGGGGCCAGCCGATCCGTGCTGAGGGGCCAGAGTCGCACCTCAAGAAGGTCGGAACGCCCACGGCGGGCGGCGTGCCATTTACCCTGGCACTGGCACTGGTCTTTTTCTGGCTTTACCTGACGCACCGAATGACCGACCCGCGTGAACTGCTGATTATGTTCACGGCGCTGGGCATGGGCGTGATCGGCGGTCTCGACGACGTCTTTAAGGTGCGCTGGCAGATGAACGGCGGCAAGACCAAAAAGGAGTTGCTGGCCCGCGAAAAATTTCCTTTGCAACTGATTGTGTCGCTGGCCTTCGCATGGTTCGCCGCGCCGCTGGCCGCGCATGAACTGGTGCCGGGGCTGGGCGGCTTCGCGGGTGTGCCAGTCTGGGACATTCTGCTGCTGACCTTCGTAATGCTGGGGTCCGTGAACGCCTTCAACTTCACGGATGGCCTCGACGGACTGCTGGGCGGTGTGGGAATCATCGTGCTGCTGCCGCTGCTGGCCCTGTCGCCAGCCGCCGCACTGATGGTGGCAGTGCTGCTAGGTTACCTGTGGTTCAATGCCCACCCCGCCCGCGTGTTTATGGGCGATATGGGCAGTCACGCCATCGGCGCGGTGGCAGCGGGGGCCTGGATTTTGTATGCCGACGTCTGGCTGCTGCCTGTGGTGGCGCTGATCCCGGTGCTGGAAGTGCTGAGCGTGGCGTTACAGGTCGCCTATTTCAAGCGCACTGGGCGGCGTATTTTCCGTATGACGCCTATTCACCACCACTTCGAGAAGCTGGACACGCCCTGGCCAGAAACGCACATCACCATGCGCTTTTGGGTCATTACGGCCATGATGACGGCGCTGGCGTGGTGGCTGCTGGGGGGCCGTCCTTAACATTTTCTATCGCTCAGATCAGGGCGCGTTCTCCGCAGCCGTCTTTTGTCGTAACGACTTGGCGCGTCAATTGGGCAAAGTAGAGGGTAAGTTGCTGAGTTGACTTTGCGCCAACCCTGCTTCTGGACAGCTTTTCTAAGCAGGTGCTTTCCTGTGACCGACTCGCCTGAACAGCGCGCCCACGCCCCAGGGCTGGATGGGAGAGAATGTCTCTTATGACCACAGAGCAGCAGCGCCACATCGCCTTCGATTGGGGCGGCGTCTTTACTATCGGCACTTTCGACGGACGCAGCACGCAGAATATGGCCGACCGCAGCGGCCTAGACGTGCAAAAGATCCGTGAAAGCTACTTCCGGCATATTCGCCAGCTGGAAGTCGGGGCCTGGACGCTGCCACAGTTCTGGGACACCATGCAGCAGGAAACCGGAATCACGCTGCCGTATGCCGAATTCGAGCCGCTGTACCTGGGCAGCATTTCCGACAACCTGCCCATGTACGCCACACTGGCGGCTCTGCCGGTGGGTGTGCGCGTGGGCCTGCTGAGCAACAATTACCCGGTGGTCAGCGACCATTTGCGGCGTGACCCGCGTTTTGGGCGCTTTGACGCGCTGGTGTTTTCCAACGAGATCGGCCACAAGAAGCCCGCCCCTGAAGCCTTTGCCGCGCTGGAGCAGAAGATGGGTCTGCCCGCCGCACAGGTAGCCTTTGTAGACGACGTGCAGGAAAACATCGACGCCGCCAATGCATTCGGCTTTCACGGAATTCTGTATCACCACGACTCCCATGAACAGTTCGAGCAGAAGCTAAAAGACTGGCTTCAGCGCTGAGCCAGCGAATACTGCTCCAGCTATCATTGGCGTGTCCCCCGGTCTCTTGCTGCGCGGCAAAGAGGCTTATTGGGTGGCCATTATGGAGTAGCAAACCTGCGTGTTCGCCACGAAACTAATCACCGTGCGCCCGCCTTTGCCCCGCCGCGTGTTTGTACCGGTGGGCAAAAGGGCGCTTCCAAACGGCCTTTTCGCTGCGCTTTGAGCCGGGGCAAAGGCTAAGGGAAGCGGCGCGGCGAGTCTGGGCCACAGACCTTATGGTCGCGCTTCCTGCTGCCTAGGCGCTGATGGTCAGGCTTTTTCGTCTAGCACTTCCAGAAAGCTGCCGTACAGGTCAGCCAGCTGATCTGAAAAGCCGTAGCCGAAGCTGTCGGCCTCTTTGACCAGTTGCCGCAGCCGCTCAAATGGAATCTGATCGCGGGGCAAGCCGGCCGCCCGTTTCAGGGCCTGCTCGAAGACGCCTTCCATGCTGTTGTAGTTATTTTCGGGCCAGTCGCCGTAAGCGTGCAGGCAACGCACGCCCGCCTCGACATACTGCAATTCGGCGTCCAGGGCCTGGGTGGGCGCGGCGACCTTGATATACGCGCCGAGTGCTTTTTTGGCCCCGCCGACTTTCATGGTTGGCAGACGGCCCGAGACCCGAAAAGCCTTCTCCAGTTCGCTCTGAAATTTGCTCAGCAGTTCGGAGGTATCGCCCTCCAGTTTGGCGGTCAACAGCCGTTTGTTGTCGGTGCTGGCAGCAAACAAGTCTTCGATGAGTGCGCGTAATTCGGGGGCGTCCATATCTCCGAGCATGTTTCGCAGATTCCTTTTGCTCAGGGGCATGGCCTGATCATAGCTACCAAGTGGTGTACTTCTCTAGGTGGTGTACTTCCACGTGTCAGGAGTACACCACTATTTTTAAGCGTAGGGCGGGTGCAGACTGTCCTCACTGAAACGGAGGGAAGCTACCCAGGCAACCGCGCAGAGCAGCGTAAATGATCTCCCCACGGTGGGCGAGACACCTCACATTCACCCTTCAGACAAGGAGTACACCATGACCCCGACCCCCAAAACCCCCGCTGAAATTCTGGAAAAAGCCTGGAAGTCCGACGAGCGCTGGCACGGCATCAAGCGTAACTACACCGCCGCCGACGTCGAAAAGCTGCGCGGCAGCCTGCCCATCGAGTACACCCTCGCCAAGCACGGCGCTAACAAGCTGTGGAAGCTGATGAAAGATGAGCCGTTTGTGAACGCGCTGGGCGCCCTGACCGGCAACCAGGCCATGCAGCAGGTTAAGGCTGGACTCAAGGCGATTTACCTCAGCGGCTGGCAGGTCGCCGGTGACGCCAACAACTCTGGCCAGATGTACCCCGACCAGAGCCTTTACCCCGTCAGCAGCGTGCCCGACGTGGTCAAGCGTATCAACAACACCCTGCGCCGCGCTGACCAGATTCAGCATAGCGAAGGCAAGCACGACGTAGACTACTTCGCGCCCATCGTGGCCGACGCCGAAGCCGGATTCGGTGGCCCCCTCAACGCCTTCGAACTGATGAAGGCCATGATCGAAGCGGGCGCGGCAGGCGTGCACTTTGAAGACCAGCTCGCCAGCGAGAAGAAGTGTGGTCACCTGGGCGGTAAGGTGCTCGTGCCGACCAGCCAGTTCATTCGCACCCTGAATGCCGCTCGCCTCGCCGCCGACGTGTCTGGCGTGCCCACTGTGCTGATTGCCCGCACCGACGCCGACGCCGCCAACCTGCTGACCAGCGACGTGGACGACAACGATAAGCCCTTCTGCACCGGTGAGCGCACCCCCGAAGGCTTCTACTACGTTACGCCCGGCATCGACCAGGCCATCAGCCGCGCCCTGGCCTACGCCCCTTACGCCGACGTCATCTGGTGCGAAACCAGCGTGCCCAACCTGGAAGACGCTAAGAAGTTCGCCGACGCTGTGCACGAGAAGTTCCCCGGCAAGCTGCTGGCCTACAACTGTAGCCCCAGCTTCAACTGGAAAAAGAACCTGGACGACGAAACCATCGCCAAGTACCAGGTCGAACTGGGCAAGATGGGCTACAAGTTCCAGTTCATCACCCTGGCGGGCTTCCACGCCCTGAACATGAGCATGTTCGACCTGGCCTACGGCTACGCCCGCAACCAGATGACGGCCTTCGTGGAGTTGCAGGAGCGCGAATTTACCGCCCAGGAACGCGGCTTCACCGCCGTGCGCCACCAGCGCGAAGTCGGCACCGGCTACTTCGACCTCGTGTCGCAGGCGGCGAGCGGCGGCCTGAGCAGCACCACTGCGCTGGCAGGCAGCACCGAAGCCGAGCAGTTTGCTCACGCCTGAATCTAAAACCCATTAAGTCATAGCAGTCGCCGGGGAGGGCCTTGAAAGGGGTTCTCCCCGGCGACTTTTGGATGACGCCTTGCTGGGCTGGCTGCACTAATCTCAGCCCATGTTCAGGCTGCGGCTCCTTCTGACTACTCTGCTGACCATGCTGGCCCTGCTGCGGCCCAATGCGGCGGCCCAGCAGGTGCAGACCCTCAAATCCGGCGACTGGACGGTCACGCTCACGCCCACGCAGCCCGGCAGCAATCACTGGTATCAGGCGGGCAAGCTGGAGATTCAGGGAACAGGCGAGGGGATTCGGGGGGTGGAAACGTCGCAGCTGCGTGGCGCGATGCTGGGCGAAATCAGCCCCAATGGGCGGTGGGTCAGCGTGCTGCACACGGGCGGCGGGTACGCGCAACTGTGGAACACCGCCACCGCCGAACGCAAATTCACCCTGCTGGCCCACGACAAAAAGTCTTATTACGCCCGCGTCGCCGCCTTCTCGCCCGATTCACGGCGGGTGGTGTTTTATTCCTACCCCTATGAACTGAGCCTCTGGGACACGGCGACGGGCGAGCGCGTGAAGCTGCTCAGCGACGTGCGAAAGGGGAAGTGGTGGACAGCCGACGCGGGCGTGGTATTCAGCCCCGACGGCAAGAGCTTTGTGCTGACGGGCGGCGGAGGCGCAGCGCAACTGTTCGCCACGGCCACGGGCGACCTGCTCCAGACCTTTGACCGGCCCTGGCAGTCTTTTGGCCCCGGCTATCCGGGCAGATTCTGGCGCGGGGCGACGGCGGCGGTGTTCAGCCCCGACGGCAAAAATCTGGCGGTGCTCTACGCGGGCGGTCAGGCGCGGCTGTACGACGTGACCGGGGCGCAGGCGCTGGCAAAAGCGAACTGGACACTGGGCGACTACAAGCCCTCGCAGATGCGCTTCTGGTCTGGAAAACTGACCCTGAACGGGCGCGAGTTGAGCGGGACGGCGGGGAGTGGCCTGGGCTTCAGGCTGAGGTTCTGAGAGCCGCACGACTTTTGGATGACGCCTTTCCAGTCCCGCCCGAACTACCCTGAACCATGTTCGCCCTGCTGCTAGCCGCCGCCATGACGGGCACTTACATCTACCCGCCTGACCCAGCCACCACGCCCCTGCCGCCCACCATCACCGTGGATTTTGGCGCGGGGGGCAAGGTCACCCTGCCCAGGCCGAGGCCCGACCTAGACGTGTCGGCAAGTCACAAAACCTTCTTTTCGCCGAGTCGGGACGCCGCCGCCCTGCACTTCTGCTGGGACATTCCCAAGTACGCCTTTTGTCAGGTGTGGCTGGCCCGCCCCGGAAAAGCCGCGCAGGAACTTAGGAACAGCGTCGTGAATACTGTGCTCTGGACACCCGACGGCCAGTATCTGATTGGTGCGGGTAACAACACCGTGCGGCTGTGGAATCTGGCGGGTGGCCTGCGCGTTACCACTCCAAAGGGGCCAACGCTGCCGGGGCAGAGTCCCTCGGCAGACATCACCGGCATGAGGCTCAGCGGGCAGACGCTGTGTGTTTTTCTGCGCGAGGATTGGTACAGGCCGGACGCCAGCGGGCACATCACGCAGACTAACTTGACCACCGTGCGGTACGCTCTGCCGTCGCTGCGTCGGCTGGGTGCTCAGTCCACCGTCTCCGCAACCACTGGCCCCCGGAGAACCGGAATCTCTGCCTGCCTGTCCCGCGCTAACCAGCAGGCAGCCCCGCACACCGCAGTCCCGGCGTAGACTCCCGCCATGCGTTCCCGCCCCGGCCTCGCCACCCCCCATTCAGACACGCCCCGGCCTCAGCGCGACCCCCGGCAACTCGCCCGCCTGTTGGTCTATACCCGGCCTTACCGCGCCCTGTTCGTGCTGGGCGTGCTGGCGACCCTGCTGTCCAGCGGCCTGGGGCTGGTCTTTCCCCGGCTGTTCGGCACCCTGATAGACGCTTCCTTTCTGAAGATCGGCAGTACCGACACTAGCCAGCTTGACCGCACCGTGCTGATGCTGCTGGGGATTTTTGCGCTCTCGGCGTGCTTCGGGGCGGCGCAGGCGTATCTGCTTTCGCGGGTGGGGGCCAGCGTGGTGGCCGACCTGCGGCGGGCGGTGTTCTCACACTTGCTCACCCTGTCGCCCCGATTTTTTGGCGACCATAAGACCGGCGACCTCACCAGCCGCCTGACCAGCGACGTGAGCACCGTGCAAACCGTGACCAGCACCGCACTGGCGCAACTGTTTTCGCAGGGCGTGACGCTGGTCGGGTCAGTGGGCCTGCTGATTGCCACCAGCGCCCGCCTGAGCCTGCTGACGCTGGCGGTGATTCCCTTCGTAATCGGTACAGCTTTTGCCATTGGGGGGCGCATTCGCAAGGTCAGCCGCGAGGTCCAAGACGCCGTGGCGCAGGCCAATGGAGACGCCGAGGAAGCCATTAGCGGTGTGCGGGTCGTCCAGAGTTTTACCGCCGAAAACGCCGAGCGCAGGCGCTATGGCGTGGGCGTGCAGGCCAGTTTTCTGGCGGCGCTGCGGCGGGCGGTGTTGCAGGCGGCGATGTCGGGGGCCATGAGCTTCCTGACCTTCGGGGCGCTGGCGCTGGTGCTGTGGTATGGCGGGCGACAAGTGATGGCCGGGGACATAACGCCGGGCAATCTGGTCACGTTCCTGTTTTATGCGATGCAGGTCGGCATTACAGTCGCGGGCCTAACCGGGGTGTTCAACCAGTTTCAGGAGGCGCTGGGGGCGTCCAGCCGCATTTTTGAACTGCTGGACGAACAGAGCGACCTGCCCGAAGCCGCCGCGCCCCAGCCCCTGGCCCGCGCCGAGGGACGCGTGACCTTTGAAAACGTGAGCTTTCAGTACGGCGGCCAGCCCATGCTGCGCGGCGTGAATATGAATGTGCCCGCTGGTCAGGTGGTGGCGCTGGTGGGGCCGAGCGGGGCGGGCAAAACCACGCTTGTTAACCTGCTGCCGCGCTTTTGGGATGTGTCGGGGGGCGCGGTTCGGGTAGACGGTCAGGACGTGCGGGCCTACTCGCTGACTAGCCTGCGCCGACAGGTGGGTCTGGTGCCGCAAGAAACCCTGCTGTTCAGTGGGACGATTGCCGAGAACATCCTGTATGGCCGCCCTGACGCTACCCCCGCCGAGATACAAGCGGCAGCCGAGGCCGCCAACGCCCACACTTTTATTTCGGCTTTTGAACACGGTTACGATACGCTGGTCGGTGAGCGCGGCGTCAAACTTTCGGGCGGGCAGCGGCAGCGCGTCGCCATTGCGCGGGCGATTCTCAAAGACCCCCGGATCCTGATTCTGGACGAGGCCACCAGCGCCCTGGACAATGAATCTGAGGCGCTGGTGCAGGCCGCACTGGAACGCCTGATGGTGGGCCGCACCACCTTCGTGATTGCCCACCGCCTGAGCACCATCCGCAACGCTGAGCGCATCCTGGTGATGGACGCCGGGCAGGTCGTAGCTGACGGCACGCACGAACAACTGCTGGCGCAGGGCGGGCTGTACCGCGACCTCTACGAATTGCAATTTAGGCAGTAGCAGGAATTGGGTAGTTCGCGGGAACTAAGGACAACCAAGTTTGCGTAAAGACAAACCGAGCGGACTCGTAGAGCTGCGCCGCAGAGCGAGTATGGGAAAAGGTGCGGCCAGCACTGTCCTGTCAGACCGATGGTCATGGCGGGCCAGCTTTGGTCTGGCCTCCTGGAGAGAGTTCTGTCAGTCGTTTCACCGCTATGCTGCGAAGGTGAGTCTTCAACTCAATCTGGCGACCCTGACCGAGGGCGAACTGCTGTCGCTGTTCGGAGCGCAGGAGCTTCAGCGGCGGCTGCCGGAAATCAGCCGCGCCCGCCTGGAAGGTCACGCGCTGCCCGGCCCGGCGATTCCCGAAGTACTGCCGGATGAACCGGCACCAGACCAGCCGGGGCAACTCTGGGGAGCCACCCCCGAACAGAGCCGCGCCCTGAGCGTGCTGGACGCCGAACTACTAAACTTGGGCGCAGAGCGGGGCAACGTCTACCGTTTGCCGAGCGATGACCTGTTAGTCCGCGCCTACACGCTGGGAGACGTGGCCCTCGCCGTTCACTGGAACGAGGGGCAGGGTACGGCCCGCACCGTGCAGCCCCGGCTGCGGCTGCTGACGTGGCTGCGTGACCGTGCCAGCGGTCTGGCCTGTGTTCTGACGACCGATGCCCAGACCCAGCCTGTACCGTCCCCGAGTGAGGAAATGGATGTTCACCAGCACCCCGGGGCCAGCCCCGCAGAACTGCTCAAACTGCATCAGCAGTATGTGCTGCGGCTCGGGCGGGCACAGAAGTTACCGGAAGGTGGCTGGCTGGCCGTATGGCAGGCGGCACACGATCTGAATCTGGCTGCCTGGGAACGCCGGGCAGTACTGATCACCCCGGGCTGATGGAAGCAACTGGCTCATTTGAGGAGGCTCTTGCCCACCCAGATTTTGTCCCCAGCCCTGGACGGTAGCGAGGCGAGGGGGCAAAGCTGCTCTCAATAGCCTCCCAGGTTTGAGCAAGCAAGCCCGCTTGTCCCTCACCGTCCAGACTTCAGCCGAGCGCCTTGAGTGCACGTTCCAGCAGCGTCGCGGGCGTACTGGATGCACCGACCACCAGCGTGATCACGTCCGTTTCGGCCCCAGTAGGACGCTCCAGCGTCGCCAGTTGAGACGCCAGCAGACCCGTCCCCGCGTAATGCCCTTGACGCTCAAGCAGGCGCGTCCAGAGCACCTCTTCCGGCAGGTCCAGAAAGATGAAGTGAACCGGCCCAACCCGCAGCACGTCGCGGTAGGCCCGTCTGAGGGCAGAGCAGGCCAGCACCACCCGCGCCCGCGCCTGCGGGGTGTGAAAGTCGTCGGCGTCCAGAAAGTCGGCCTGTAAAGGAGCAGCCAGCCCACGCCCGAGCGTGGTTTTTCCACTGCCCGCAACGCCCATCACGACCATTTTCGCTGTGCTGGGCTGAGGCATCCTGTTAGTCTAAGGAATGCTACAACTCGATGCCAACCAGACGGCCCAACTTCTGCCCTACCCCGTCCTGGTCGCAGCACTGGAGCAGGCCGTGTTGGACTATGCCAGCGGCACCATCGTCTGCCCGGAGCGGCTGGTGGTCGCCATGCCGGGCGGCCTACTGCTCTCGATGCCTGCCACTGCCCCCGACGTGACCATCCACAAACTGTTGACCATCTGTGGCGGCAATCCGGCGTTGGGCCTGCCGACCATTCAGGGCGAGGTCACGGCCTATGACCCGCACAACGGCCAGAAACTGCTGGCGCTGGATGCCCCCACAGCCACCGCCCGGCGCACCGCCGCCATCTCGATGCTGGGGATTGGCGCCCTGCACGGCCAGCCGCGTGAAATGGTGCTGATCGGCACCGGGGCGCAGGCCGCCGGACACGTTGAAGCCGTCGCCGCCGTCTTTCCGGAGGCCCAGTTGTGGGTCAAGGGAAGTGCGCTGCCCAGGGCACAGGCGTTCTGCCAGCGCGTCGGCGGGCAGGCGCGGGCTACCGACCAGCTCCCGGAAAGCGCCGACGTGATCATCACCACGACCAGCAGCAAGACCCCGGTGTACGACCTGCCCGCCCGCGCTGGCCGCCTGATCGTGACGGTCGGAGCCTTTACACCCGACGCCGCCGAGATCGCGCCCGCCACCGTGCAGGGCAGCCGCCTTTATGTAGATGACCCCGCCGGTGCCCCCCATGAAGCCGGGGACTTTATCCAGGCCGGAATCGACTGGAACACGGTGCATTCGCTGGCGCAGGCCCTCCGGACAGCGCCGCCCCAGGATCAGCCGATTCTGTTCAAAAGTGTGGGCTGCGCGGCCTGGGACCTCGCGGCCTGCCGGGTGGCGCTGGCACAAAACCGTACACTGATGACCAGCTAATGCAGGTTTACAAGTCGGATTGAATCCAACATTGCCCGGTTCAATCGGAATCTAACTCAGTTTTTACGGGCCTTCTGGAGTTTTTCCGGGCCTTCAGGAGTTCTTCCAGCCGCGCCACGTAGCCTTCCAGCGTGCGGAAAGTCGCCTGCACCGGCTCCGGCGAGAGCATGTCCACGCCCGCTTCCCTGAGCGCGTCGATGGGGTCGAGGCTGCCGCCCGATTGGAGGAACTTGAGGTAGCTTTCGCGGGCGCCTTCCGGGTCGGCGCCGAATTTTTCGAGCAACTGGTGCGCCGCGCTGATTCCGGTGGCGTACTGGTAGGCGTAGAAGTTGGCGTACAGGTGGGTTGAGAACTGCGCCCACAGGATGCCGCTGCGCTCGCGGTCCATCGTCACGCCGTCGCCGTAGCCCTGCTGGAGCAGGTCAGCAGTCAGGTCGATCAGGTCGGGGGCGCTGAGCGTCCCGCCCGCCTCGATGCGGCGGTAGGCTTCCAGCTCGAACGCGGCCAGCGTGGGCATGATGAAAAAATAGCGGTGAAAGTTGCTCAACGCTTCTTCGATAATGGCGACCTCAAACTCGGTATCGCCCGCCGCCCGCGCCTTTGCCAGCAGGTTCTGGCGGCTCATGGCCTGATTGAAGTTGCTGGCGACCTCAGCATGAAACAGCGTGTAGCGCGGCACCGAGTTGGGGTGTTCGCGCGTGGACAGCAGCGAGTGCATACTGTGGCCGATCTCGTGCGCCAGCGTCGAGTAACTGCCTACGTTGCCGTTCCAGGTCATGAAGATAAAGGGCTTGACCCGCCCGCCGCCATTGCTGTACGCGCCCTGGCGTTTGCCGTCATTCTCGGCGTAGTCCACCCAGCGGTCTTCCGTGAGGCCAAACCGCATGTCCTTGACGTACTCCTCGCCCAGCGGGGCCATGCCCTCGCAAATCCAGTCGACCGCCTGCGCGTAGCTCACCTCTCGCTGCGGGACCAGCGACGCCTTCACGTCGTACTCGCGCAGTTCATCCAGGCCCAGCCACTCGCGCCGCACCTTCCAGTAGCGGTGCCAGACCGGCATGTTGGCGCGGTAGGTGCCCAGCAACGTGGTGACCACGGCGGTGGGAATGTGGTCGGGCGCAAGGCTGGCGGTAATCGCGTCGGGGTAGTGGCGGGCGCGGGCCAGAAAGACGTTCTGCCGCACGTTGGTGGCGTACATGGCCGCCTGCGAGTGCTTGACCGCCAGGTGCGCGTCGGCGTAGTTTTCCCAGGCCTGGCGGCGCACTTCGCGGTCGGGGCGGCTGCTCAGGGCGTCCACATTGCCCTGGGTGACCTTCTGGCCGCCCGCCGTCCCGAACTGCATATCCATGTTCGCCAGCGCCGGGTGAATGCCGCGCTCGCTAGCAAAAGGTGCCTGCACCGCGCCCAGCAGTTCCTCGATCTCGGCAGAACGCACGTGGGGTTTACTGCGAAGGATGCGTTCGGCGCGGATTTTGTGGTCTTTGAACTCGGGGCGCTCCAGCCAGCCGCGCAGTTGAGCTTCGTCCAGCGCCAGCAGTTCCGGCTGAGCAAAGGCCGCCGCCGCGCTGTACTGCGAGATGATGCCGCTTGCCCGGTCACGCCGCGCCGCCGCCACGCTGTCGGTACCGTCCACGCTGGCGTTCATGCTGGCATACGACATGAAACGCGAGAGCCGCAGCGAAAGCGCGTCGTTTTCGGTCAGGAAAGCCAGCAGCGCCCCAGGGCTGTCGCCCAGCTGTCCCGCGTGGGCACCCAGGGCGTGAATGGCCCCCATCAGCGCCTCAGCTTCGGCTTCCCAGTCCTGCGGAGTGGCATAGAGCGCCGCGATATCCCAGGTCTGTTCACTGGGTACTTCCGAGCGCTTAGGTAACGTCACCTGTTGGGTTGTCATAGTGCGAGGCTAGCAGATGACCCCCAAGCGGCGAGCGGAAAGCCGTCCAGCAAAGAGGAGCAGAGCGGTGCGCGGGCAGGCCATAGCTGGCGCGCCCAGCAGAGGTAAGCAGGCCCGAGAATTAACCCAAAGCAAACGGCCCCGGCTCGAAAATAGCCGCCCCAGCTTTTAAGGTCTGCTCTATGACCAGGGTTTTAGTCACCGCCGCCATGCTGCTGGCCCCGACTGTTCTGGGACAGGGGCTGAACCTGTTGCCCGACCAGATGAGCGCGGAGCAGAAGAAAAGGTACAGCGACCGGGCCAGGGCTTTCAGAGGCTGTCTGAGGCCCATATCGTCGGAGTATCCATGCTGCCCTCTTCATCAGGCGCACAATCGCTGGAGC
>NZ_JAGLBG010000043.1 GCF_018260405.1 Deinococcus sp. | reverse complement strand
ATTCTGCTCCAGCGATTGTGCGCCTGATGAAGAGGGCAGCATGGATACTCCGACGATATGGGCCTCAGACAGCCTCTTAGAGCATTTTGCAAAAGGGTGGTGCTCTTTTGACCATCTTTTTGCCGAGTGGAAAGAGTAAAAAAGAAAGAGCACGACGTAAAATGAAGGGGGCGGGCGGTGTTTTTCCGACGTGCCCATCATTCGCAGAACTGCTCTAGTTAGGATTCATTCCGCCGTCCACACCGATGGTCTGCCCGGTCACGTACCCAGCTTCATCTGAGGCAAGGAAGGCCACCAGCGCCGCGACTTCTTCTGGCTGACCGAAGCGGCCCAGCGGAATGTTACCCTGATACTGCTTTCTGGTTTCGCCAGACAGTTTTGCGGTCATGTCGGATTCGATAAAGCCCGGCGCAATCGCATTGACGGTGATGCCGCGCCCGCCGTATTCCTTGGCGAGGGCCTTAGTCAACCCAATCAGGCCCGCCTTGCTGGCGACGTAGTTGGCCTGCCCCGGATTGCCGGTCAGCGCGACCACACTGCTGACGTTGATGATTCGCCCCGCGCGGTGTTTCATCATGTGTTTGATGGCGGCCCGGCAGGCGCTAAAGGCGCTCGACAGGTTGGTTTGCAGCACGGCGTCCCAGTCCTCGTCCTTCATGCGGACGGCGAGGCCGTCGCGGGTAATTCCGGCGTTGTTCACCAGCACGTCCAGGCGGCCCAGTCCGGCGATCACGTCCTCGACCAGTTGCGTAGCGTTGGCCGGAACCGACAGATCAGCCCCGAAGACGTGCGCCTGCCCGCCCGACGCGGCGATCTCAGCGGCGACCTGCTCGGCCTCGGCCTGAGCGCGCCCATAATGCACGGCTACCGCGAAGCCGTCCTGCGCCAGCCGGAGGGCCATCGCCCGGCCCAGCCCACGGCTGGAACCCGTTACCAGCGCCACTTTCTGAACTTCACTCATGTGGGCATTGTAGGCGATCCTCCTGGCCAGCCTTTCAAAACTGGACTGGGTCAAACATTTAGTTCCGGCTAAGCAGCACACTGACGACGCGGCCCGTACCCATGGCCGTGCCCGCTGCCGGGTTCGTTGCGCTGGCCGAGGACTGCAACACGCAGCGCCACTGCCCACCGGCAGAGCTACCACTCAAGTCTCCAGACACCGGGCGGCACTCAGCCAAATAGCCTAGTGCACCGTTGGCACGCCGGAGCCAGAGCTGGGCCGCGCCGCCGCTGAGTTCCCCGGTGACTTTCAGGTCGGTTTCAGCAACCAGCAGCTGCGCGGGAACATGCGCCGTGCCCGTAACATTTGCGCCGCTGATAACCAGATTCAGCCGTACCGGGCCTGGCTGACCGTTCACGTCACGCAGTTTCCCGACCCACTGCTCCTGAACGCTGGAACTCTGGGCACTGGAACGCTCGGCACTGGGACGCTCGGCACTGGCGGTACTGGCCTGGCCTGCCGCTGCCAGGGCCGCTGCTCCCGGCATCACTCCACCACCGACCAGCACTAGGGTGAGCGCAAGAACCGTGAACTTTTTCATGGGTTCAGTCTACTTGAGCAGCATTAGTAAGCAGGCGTGATTCAGTAGGTCCGACCGGGTTCAGAGGCTAAAGGTTTTAACCTGCTCCGCCGTGCCCACGTTGAAAGTCCTGGCCTCGGGCAAAATTCGCTTAACCAGCCCGGTCAGCACTGTTCCCGGCCCGAACTCGATGAAGGTGTCCACGCCCAGCCCGGCCAGCGTCTGCACGGTTTCGACCCAGCGCACGCTGCCGGTGATCTGGCGCTCCAACAGGTCGGCAGTGTGGCCAGGGTCGTCGCTCAGTTCGGCGGTAACGTTAGCGACCACCGGGAAGAGGTAGGGGCCGTAGTTCGCTGCCCGCAGGTCGCCCGACAGCCCCTCGGCAGCAGGCTGCATCAGCGAGCAATGAAAGGGCGCACTGACCTTCAGCGCAATGGCCTTGAGTCCGCGTGCCTTAAGCGCGGCGCTGGCGGCCTCAACTGCTGCCCTTTCGCCGGAAATGACCGTTTGGGCCGGGGCATTGAAGTTGGCAGGTTGCACCACTCCGGGGGTCTGCTCGCACACTTCCAGCACCACGGCGGGGTTGCCCATGACGGCGCTCATGGCCCCGACACCTTCAGGCACGGCCCGCTGCATCAGTTCGCCGCGCTTGCGGGTCAGGCGCAGAGCGTCTTGCAGGGTCAGCACGCCCGCCGCGACCAGCGCCGAGTATTCGCCCAGCGAGTGCCCCGCCGCGACCATCGGTATCAGGCCGGTGTGGTGCTGCCACGCGCGGTAAGCGGCGGTACTGGCGGCCACCAGTGCGGGCTGCTGGTTGGCGGTCAAGGTCAGGGCTTCCAGCGGGCCATGCTCGACCAGCTGGCGCAGGCCCGGCAGGGCGGACTCTTTGGCCGCGTACACCTCCTCGGCGTGGGCAAATTCGCGCGTGAGGTCGGTGCCCATGCCCACGGCCTGCGACCCCTGACCAGGAAATAGAGCCGCGATTCTAGGCCCACTCATGCGCTGACCTCGGTTCCGCTTAAGTCTGTTCCACTGGCCGCGTGCAGCGAGGGCGTACCCGCCCACCACTTCATGGTGCAGGCCGCCCAGCTCAGGCCACCGCCGAAAACCACCATCAACAGTTCGTGGCCGTCTTTGACGCGCCCGTCGTTCACGGCTTCATACAGCGCAATCGGTACCGTTCCGGCACTGGTGTTGCCGTAGCGGTCAAGGTTGATGACAGTCTTTTCCATCGGAATTCCGAAACGTTGGTTGGCGGCCTCGATGATGCGGATGTTGGCCTGATGCGGAATAAGCCAATCCACGTCGCTATTTTTCAGGCCCGACTTTTCGAGCACCTGTGTCCCGCTGTCGCCCAGCACGCGCACGGCGAACTTGAACACCTCGCGCCCGTTCATGGTGGGCGCATCCCGCATAATCTGGCCGTCGGGAAAGGTGTTTGCCAGATTGGAAATATAAAGGGCCGGGCCGCCTGCGCTGTCTGCGCCCAGCACAAAATCCTGGAAGCCGTAGCCCACGGGCACCTCGCCCACCACCGCGCAGCCGCAGCCGTCGCCGAACAAGATGGCCGTATCGCGGTCGTTCTGGTCGAGCGCCTTACTCAGTGTTTCGCCGCCCAGCACCAATACCTTGCGTGCGCCGCCGCCCAGAATCAGGCCACGGGCCATACTCAGGCCGTACACGAACCCGCTGCACGCCGTCGAAAGGTCGTAGGCCCCCACCCCGCTCAGGCCGATCTGCCCAGCCACCAGCGCCGCTGTACTGGGGAACATGGCGTCGGGCGTGCAGGTCGCGTAGATCACCAGGTCTACGTCCCTCAGGGCGCCGGGGTCACGCGAAAGCATGTCCTGCACAGCCTTGACGCCGATAGTGCTAGTGAATTCGCCCTCTGCCGAAAACCGCCGCTCACGGATGCCGCTGCGCGACTCGATCCAGCCGTCCTCCAAGCCCATGCGCGACTCGAATTCCTGGTTCCTGACGACCCGCTCGGGCGCGTACATGCCGATGGCAGTGATGCCGATGCTCTTCATTGAGCTTACGCTAGCACCCTGCCGCCGCTTACCCTGAGAACTTGAACCGAGTTCAAATCCCGGTAACCGCGCAAAAGGTCACGACGTTACAGACCAGACCGGTCGCCACCGTGGTGCGCCAGCTGGGGCGGGCCATCACCGCGAAACAGCTTAGGCCCAGCAAAAACCGTGCAGAGGCTGGCCCAGCAAAGTCATGATTCTCCAGTCCCAGTGCGGTGCAGCCCACCCTGGCCAGGGGCCTGCCTGCCCCCCGGCATCAAAAGCCACAAACAGCGCGGCCTTTTTACACGAACTACTCTAAGGTGGGAGACCACCATTTGAGCGCCGCCGCCCCCCAGCTCAGGCCGCCGCCAAAGCCTGCGAGCACCAGCTGATCGCCCTTCCTGATCTGCCCACTGCGGACCGCCCCGTTTAGCGCCAGCGGAATACTGGCGGCGCTGGTGTTACCGTAGCGGTCAAGGTTGACCACCGCCTGCGAAAGTGGCAAACCAAAGCGCTCGCAGGCCGCCTCGATAATGCGGATGTTGGCCTGATGGGGCACGAGCCAGTCGATATCGGCGGTGCTCAGGCCCGCTTCCTGCATGGCCTGCTCGGCACTGTCGCCCAGTTTACGCACGGCAAACTTGAAAACCTCGCGCCCGTTCTGGGTCAGGTGCGGCCCCATCTCGGTGCCCTCGGGCAGTTGCAGGGCAGCGCCGCGCAGGTACAGGTGTGGCCCGCCCGCGCTGTCGGCCCCCAGCACGAACGACTGAAACCCGTAGCCCTGCGGCACCTCGCCCAGCACCACGCAGCCCGCGCCGTCGCCAAACAAGATGGCGGTGTTGCGGTCGTTCTGATCTACAACGCCGCTCATGACCTCTGTACCTACCACCAGCGCCCGCTTTGCCAGCCCCGCGCGGATCATGCTGTAGCCCACGCTCAGGGCGTACAAAAAGCCGCTACACGCCACACTGACATCGAAGGCCGGAGCGCCGCGTAGCCCGACCTCGCCCGCGATCAGGGCCGCCGTACTGGGAAACATGGCGTCGGGGCTGCTGGTCGCGCAGATGACCACATTCACCCCGTCCAGCGCTTCTGGCGCGTGCTTTAGCAGGTCGCGCACCGCTTCTACCCCCAGGGTGCTGCTGGTCTGCCCCGCCGAGGCGTGCCGCCGCTCCCGGATTCCGCTGCGGCTCACGATCCAGTCGTCGGTGGTGTCGAGATACTGCGCGTAGTGGGCATTAGGCACCACCTGTTCGGGCGCGTAAGCCCCCACGGCAAGAATCCCGAGAGCCGGAGCAGTGCTGGGTGGGGCAGCAGTCATGGCGTGACCGTAGCACCTGAAGGTATTGTTTGAACAGCCGTTCAATTAATGTCTGAACCGGGTACAGGGAAGGAAAAGAAAAAAGGCGCACCCCGCAGGACACGCCTTGTTCACTTGAGTAGAGAGTAGAGTTTATACAAATTACCGATTGAACCGGGCAATTTGGATTCCGGGCGGCACCCAGGATGGGGCCTGCCCGCTGTCTTGGTCAGAACGGCACCCGTATGGGGCCTGACCGCTTCCCGACTGCGGGCAGAATTGAGCGCAGTCGGTATTACTCTTCGGTTTTGGCTTCTTCAGCCTCGACCTTGACTTCGGACTCGTTGGCTTCGGACTCGTCGGCTTTGGGAGCCTCGGCTTTCGGCTCGTCCTGCTTGACTTCACCCGACAGCTGGGCAATAGCCTGGGTCAGACCCTTCTCGCGCAGCAGGTTGATGTAATACGCGTTCAGGCCGTTGGGCCCAAGCTGATCGGCCAGTTGCTGAGCGCCGATACCGCTCATCTGGGCAACAGCGCTGATGGTCTGGTTGAATTCCGTATTGCTGACTTGCACGCCCAGTTCCTCGGCCAGCTCTTCCAGCGCCAGGTCGCGGCGCACGCGGATTTCGGCGTTCTTAGTCAGGTTGTCCATGAACTCGCCCAGCTTGTTCTGCTCCTGCATGAACTGCATGTACTCGGCCCACTGCACGCCCTGACGGCGCAGATCGGCCTTGATCTCTTCCAGCATGTCGTCACGGCGGTTGTTGATGAGGGCGCGGGGAATATCCACGGTCATCCCTTCGACGAGGTGGGTCACCAGTTCGTCGCGGCGGGCATTTTCGCCTTCCTGACGGGCGCGGGTTTCCAGCTCGGCCTTCAGGTCGGTGCGCAGGCGCTCCATCGACTCGAAGTTCAGGCTCTTGGCGAACTCTTCGTTCAGTTCCTGCAACTTCTTGGTCTTTACGTCCTGCACCGTTACGGTCACGGTATGCGCCGGATGCTCATGGTCGCCGTGCTGGTGGGCCGGAACGCTGATTTCGACGGTGTCGCCCTTGCTTTTGCCCAGCAGCGCCGACTTGACGTGTTCCTCGGCCTTATCCATGTAGATAGGGTAAGTGCCGCCGTCTGCGCCCTGCTCCTCGATGGTCACCTGGTCGCCGTCTTCGATGGCACGCTCGGCAGTCTCAAAGACAGCGTTGCGCTCCTGCAAATCGCTGAGGGTACGGTTCATCACCTCGTCGGTGATCTCGGGGCTGAGGGCGGTCAGTTTGATCTGCCTCCAGTCACCGAGCTTGACTTCGGGGTAGGTTTCGCCCTTAACGATGAATTCGAAGCTTTGACCACTGACAAGTTCCTTGGGATCAATCTGGGCGTCGACGAGGTTCAGCTTCAGCTCACGTGCTCCCTGGGGGTAGTACGTCTGGAGCAGACGGTCCATAACCTGGCTCTCGACGTACCCCTGGCCCACGCGGCTTTCGAGAACCTTGCGGGGCGCTTTGCCGGGGCGGAAGCCGGGAACGCGCACGTCGCGGGCCAGACCGGCCCAGACCTGCTCGTACGTGCGGTTGACTTCGGCGGCGGGCACCGAAACCTTGAACTCGACCTTGTTGCCTTCTTTGCTGACTAACTCTGCCATGACTCTCCCATCCTGCCCGCTTCGTGGGTGCTGAAGCGTGGCCGTATCGTGTATTGCGTGTGCTCTTGCCGTGAGCCTCAACTTGCCCGGCTGCGCGACATGCCGCCGCTTATCATAGTGCCTCCCGGCCCCTGACGCGAGACCCCAGGCGCAAATGTCTTTGCACGGCCCGCCGCTTGAACCGGGCCATTTTGGATTCAATCCGGGCAGAGGCGAGAAAATTACGGGTTTGGCGGTATAGCGGCATAGGCCGCCGTCATGTTCGGCCAGAGCTGTGCCCGGTTTGTTTCACGCTTTGGCCTCCGGGTGGAAAAGCCCAGGGCCTCCGGAACACTTTTTGGGGAAAAAGTGGGAAATGGTGGTAAATCGTGGTAAGGCTTGTTACACTCTGAAGGCAGCCTGAAGATTCTGCTCGTGGGCTTTTTCGGGCTGTTTTGATCCCTGTGTCGCCCTGCCCAAAGTGGGACGGCGTGGGAAAGAGGAGTGGCTATGCCCTTTGGAGAGTACCCCTACACGATTGACGATAAAGGCCGCGTCGTGATGCCACCGCCTTTTCGTGAATTTGTGGAAGACGGCATGATCCTGACCAGGGGCATGGAGGGGTGCCTGTACGTTTTTCCTCTGGCGAGCTGGAAACGGGTCGAGGAACAACTCGAAGGGTTGCCCCTTACCGACGCCGAGTCGCGCTCGTTCGTGCGCTTCTTCTACTCGGGAGCCAGCAAAACGCGCCTGGACAATCAGAGCCGCGTTTCGGTGCCTCAGACCCTGCGGGATTTTGCCCAGTTGCAGGGCGACGTGATCGTGGCAGGTGCACCGGGCCGACTTGAACTCTGGAGTCCGGTTCGCTGGGAAGCCGTGATCAGGGCCGTGCAGAACGACCCCCCCAAACCTGAACTGCTCGCCAATTTCGTGGCGTAACCACCAAAAAAAGAAGTAGAGACATGACTGCTATTCCAACCCTAACCCACCTGCCCGTCCTGGCTGCCGAAGTCGTGGACGCCTTGCAACCTACTCCCGGTAAAGTCTTTGTAGACGGTACTCTGGGCGGCGCGGGCCATACCCGGCTGCTGCTTGAGGCCGGAGCCAGGGTCTACGGCATTGACCAAGACCCCTTTGCCCTTGAACGCGCACGCCAGCAGGAGGGACTTGAGGGCCTGAGCGTGCTCCAGGGCAACTACCGCGACATGGCCGAATTGCTGGCCGCGCAGGGTGTGAATGCTGTAGACGGCGTCTTGCTCGATATCGGGGTCAGCAGTTTTCAGCTTGATGACGGCGAACGGGGCTTTTCGTATCACACCGAGGCCCCGCTCGATATGCGTATGTCCCAGAGTGGCGAGAGTGCCGCCGACGTGGTCAACGGGTACGCCCCCGAGGACCTCGCCTCGATCATTTACGAGTACGGCGAAGACCGCCTCTCGCGCCGTATCGCGCGGGCCATCGTGCAGGCGCGGGAACAGGCCCCAATCGAGACCACCGTGCAACTTGCCGACATCGTCAAGCGGGCCTATCCGGGGTTTTCCAAGGGGATTCACCCAGCGCGGCGCACTTTTCAGGCCCTGAGAATTTATGTCAACGACGAACTGGGCGCTCTGCGCGACGGCCTAAGCGCTGCCGAAACGATCCTGAAACCGGGCGGGCGGCTGGCCGTGATCAGCTTTCACTCGCTGGAAGACCGCATCGTCAAGCGCTTTTTGCTGGGCAGTGAAACCCTGAGCGCCCTGACCAAGCGGCCCGTGATTGCCTCCGAGGCCGAGCAAGGCAGCAACCCACGCGCCCGGAGTGCCAAGCTGCGCACTGCCGAGAAAGAGGGCGCAGAGGAAAAGTCATGACGACCCGCCTGCCCCTGAACTTCGACACAGCCCCGGCCACATGGCAGTGGCGAACCCTGCGTTACCTGTCTATCTATCTGCTGCTGGCGATAACCCTGATCGCCGTGCGGTACAAGACGCAGCATGTCCGTCCCAATCTGCTTGATCTGCAAAAGCAGGAAGCCACCTTGCTAACCCAGCGCGACAACCTCGAAATTGCCGTACAGGTCGCCGTTACCCCCCAGAGAATCCAGGAGTGGGCGGCAGCCAACGGCATGATCCATTTTGCCGAGAGTCCCAAAGCGGCCCGTGATCTGGGACAGGGCGCCCCGCTGAATTTACCAACCACCAATAACAACACCATCGAGGTGAAGACGCAATGGAAGTAAAAATCCGCAACCGTTCCCGCGTTATGCAGGTGCTGGCGCTGGCTATGTTTCTCTCACTGGTTTGGGCCTATGCCCAGCTTGAATGGGGGGTGCCCCACACCGTCAAACGTAACGTACTTCAGTCGCGCGGGAGCATCCTGGCCTCCGACGGGTCGGTGCTGGCCCGCAGCGTCGGCGGCCAGCGGGTCTATCCGCAGGGCGTACTGGCCGGACAAGTGGTCGGCATGATGGGCGAAACGGACGGCCTGGAAGGGCTGGAGGCGGCCTACAACCGTTCCCTCCAGGCAGGGGAAAACCTGAAACTCACGATTGACCCCAAAACCCAGGCGGCGGCTGAAGCAGCGTTGGCGCAGGGCGTCAAGGAGCACCACGGCGAATACGGCTCAGTGGTCATCATCGAAACCTTGACGGGCCGGGTGCTGGCCGCCGCGAGTTACCCGCCCTTCGATCCCAACAACTGGCGCAACTACAGCGCCGAGACTCGCCGCAACCGCCCATTCCTGGATACCTACGAGCCGGGTTCGACCATCAAGGGCCTGATCGTGGCCGCCGCGCTCAACGAGGGCCTGACCACCCCGACAACCACCTACTCGACCCCGATGGAGCGTTATGTGGGCGGGCGCTGGGGCAGCACCATCCATGACGCGGTTGCCCACCCCGCTACCCTGACCACCAAAGAAATTCTGCGCTACAGCAGCAACGTGGGCATGAGCCATTTGGTCGAGAACCTCACGGCGGACAAGGAACGCGCCTACCTCAGCAACTACGGTTTCGGGCAAGACGTGCAGATCCCGGTGGTCGCCACGGCCACGGGCCGCCTGCAAAGACCCAGCGAATGGACCGATCTGGTGCGGGTCACCAGCGCCTTCGGGCAGGGGATGAGCAGCACCACGCTGCAACTGGCTGCCGCCTACAACACGCTGGCTAACGATGGCCTGTACATTTCGCCGCGTCTGGTCGAGGGAACCCCGGCGTCCGAGCGGCGCGAAGTCATTCGGCCAGAGTCGGCCCGCACCATCCGGGGGCTGCTCCAGGCGGTGATCGCCGAAGGCATCTCGAGCGCCGCCGGACTCAAGGGCTATGCGCTGGCCGGAAAAACAGGCACGTCGCAGGTCGCGGTGAACGGCAAATATTCCGACAGACTGTTCGACAGTGTATTCGCCGGATTCTTTCCCGCCGATGCCCCGCGCGTGACCATTGCAGTGACGGTACACGGCGCGACCACCAACTACCACGGCTCTATGCTGGCGGCTCCGATTTACAAGAAGATTGCCGCAAGTGTCATTTCCAACTGGGCCGCTGCGCCCCAACAACTGCCCAATCCCTGAGGAGAGTTAAAGCAGAGGACAGTTAAACTATCCAACAAAAAAAAGTTGCCTTGCGGCCCCCTCACCCCTTGTAGGAGAGGAGGGGACTCGCCAAGCTGCTGGCAGCCCCTGGCAGAGGCACAGCTGGTGCTGTTGCAGGTGCGGCGCGACTAAGCACACTCTGTAACAGCAGTCAGCTCAAAATGTGATTATGTGAAAAATGTGAATAGAAATTTGAAGCTCTCCTGAATAGAGACGGTGCCCACTCAAACTTTGTTACCTTTTCAGGAACAGCTTACTTTTGGTTCCGACAATGGGCCATAAGCCGAAGCAAACGGCTGAAAATGAACGTGAAAACGGCTCTGTGAATTTTCTTTTCTGAGAAGCCAACTTCCTTATGAGGAAAAATCTCATAAAATTTTTGGCGATATATCGCTGAGATTCATAGGCAAAGCCCTCAAGACCTAAATAATTTGCTCACTAAGATGAGAAATCAAATTCCCTTTTCTCAGAATTCGCTTAGGGGATGTCTTTAACCTTCTAACAGTTACGAAGAGCGGTAGCCCACCGTTGGAAGCCCCTGCCGGGGGCGCACGGCTACTGCCATTGATTTTGCCAATTAACTGAAGCTGTGGTGTGGTCTCAGACCCACGCCTGAGGAGTTTTATGCTTAAAAATATCAAGTCGCTTATTCAGGGTATCGTGATCGCCAGCACCGCTTTTGCCAGTGGCAGCTTTGCCAGCGCTCTGCCTGCCCTGCCTGCCTCCAACATGATCAGCAGCGCAGTTCAGACTGCCCTCAATGTGGCCCCGACCCCACAGCAGGGCGCCGCTCAGCAGCTTATGCAGGACACCCTGGCCCAGAGCAGCCGCGCCCGCAGCGTCATTGCCCACGCTACGGCCTACAACAGCTTCGGCGGGCAGACCGATGGCAGCCCCAGCATCACGGCCACCGGCACCCGCACCCGCCCCGGCGTGGTGGCCCTGAGCCGCGACCTGCTGCGCGTATTTCCTTACGGCAGCCGCGTGCAACTTCAGGACCTGAGCGGCAACTATAATTTCGGCAACCGGGTGTTTGTCGTTGAGGACACTATGGCAGCCCGCAAGGTTGGCAGCATCGATGTGTGGATGCCCAGCTACAGCCAGGCGATCTCATTCGGTGGCCGCACTGTGCGCGTAACGGCTGTTCGCTAAACTGGGCTTTTGCAGCGGGGGCCGTGAACGGGGGAAGAGTCCTGTTCACGGCCTTTGTGCGGGCCTGTGCCCTGGCTTATTCTGGCGGCCTTCGGGCGGCCCTCTGCTAAGCTCGGAGCCTTGATGACGCCTGCTGCGCCCACCAACCATGCCGTGACCGATAGACCCACCGATAGCCCCCCCGATAAACACTTTGCCTGGATGCTGGCGCGGGCGCACCTGACCCGCCGCCGCACGCAAAACATCCTGACTATTCTGGGGATCGCGGTGGGCGTCATGGTTCTGATCAGCGCTCTGAGCCTCACCAACGGGTTTACCCGCTCGCTGATCGACGCCACGCTGCGGGCCACTCCTCACCTCAGCGTGACGTCGTTTGCCCCGGCACCGCCCAATCTTCAGCTAGAGCAGGCGATGAGACAAGACCGCCGCATCATGGCCTACACGCCTTTTGTGGCCGACAAGGGCCTGCTGACCCGCCCGGCGCAGCAGGGCCGGGGCGCGGGGGTCGACTTCGCCACGCTGTTTGGCCTGAGCGCAAAGGCGGCGCAGGTGCTGCAACTCCCGCCGGAAGAAAGCGGCGTGCTGGCGGGCCTGAAAGACGGCGAAGTGATGCTGGGGTCGGCCCTGGCCCGCAGTGTGGGGGCCTTTACCGGAGACGACGTGCGACTGCTCAACAGTGGCATGAAACGCACGGGCCTCAAGGTCGCAGGGCTGTTTACTACGGGCAATTACCTGATCGACAGCGGGTACGCCTTTACCAATCTGCACACTTTGCAGACCCTTCAGGGCACGGCGAAGATCACTGGGTATCAGTTGCGACTGAACAACCCCGGCGACGCCCCGGCGGTGGGACGGGCGCTGACCGAGGCCCTGCCCTATTCGGCGCTGCCCTGGCAGGATCTGTACGGCACGCTGCTGCAACAGCTGGCGCTACAAAAAAAGGTGATCGCGTTCGTGGTCTTTCTGATCGTGATCGTGGCGGCCTTTGGCATTGCCAACGTGCTGACACTGGCCGTGTTCGAGAAGACCCAGGAAATCGCCATCCTGCGGGCCATCGGCGCGACCCGTTCCCTGATTACCCGCGTGTTCGTGATCGAGGGCATGATCCTGGGACTGGCCGGGCTGCTGCTGGGCAACCTGCTGGGGCTGGCCATCAGCGCCTACTTCACGGTGCGGCCCTTTCAGCTGCCGGGCGACCTGTACTTCATCACCTCGCTGCCGGTCGAGGTCAAAGTGACTGATCTGCTGTGGGTGAATGCCGTGGGACTGGTCACTACCCTGATTGCCGCGCTGATTCCGGCCCGCCGCGCGGCCAATGTCGAACCGGCCCGGATTATTCGCTGAGCGCCGGGGCTGACGCGCCCGTTGCCTTGCTGACCGTGTTCTGAACCACTATTAATATTGCCCCCGCCACGGCTCATGGCTCTTCAGGTTGGGCGTACTAGGCTTTCAAGCGGAGGTCACCACATGAAAAAGTTCCTACTTATCCCCGCAGCCCTGCTGCTGAGCACCGCCTTTGCCGCCCCCAAGATCAGCGCCCAGAGCATTATTGTCAACCCGACCCAGCCTGATCTGAGCGTGAGTGTTAGCGTCGACAAAGACACCAGCGGCAACACCGTGCCTAACTACCGCGCCGGTGAGCCCATCCGGATCAGCACCACCGTCAACCGCGACGCCTACGTCTACCTGTTCAATATCGACAGCACCGGCGAAGTCGACCAGATTCTGCCCAACCGCATCGACGGCGGCAGCAACTTCGTCAAGGCCAATACCACCGCCGTGTTCCCGGCAGCGGGCAGCAGCTTTACCTTCAACGTAGACGGTCAGCCGGGCCTGAACAAGGTACTGGCCCTGGCCAGCGCCACCCAACTGAACCTCGACCAGATTTCGAGCTTCAAGAACACCCAGGATCAGTTCGCCACCGTGACCGCCAAGGGTCAAGACGGCCTGGCGCAGGCCCTGAGCATCATCGTGAACCCTGTCGCCCAGAACAGCTGGGTCAGCGATACCGCCTTCTTCAACGTGGTCGCTAGTAGCCCCGTGACCACCGGCAACCTGTTCGTCGGCACCAACGTGGGCGGCAGCACCGTGATTCTCAATGGGCGCACCCTTGGCCCGGCCAACACAACGTACACGGGTCTGGTCGCAGGCAGCTACCCCGTGCGCGTCCGCGCCCCCGGCTTCGCCGACTACACCACCACTATTCGCGTAGTGGGCAATGCCACCACCAACCTGAACGTGGACTTCGCCGTCCGCAGCGGCACCGTCCCCGCACCGGTCAGCCCAGCCCCCGTGACTAGCAACTACAATCAGGTCAGCTTTACCATCAACAGCCGACTGAGCGGCGCGCGCGTGTTCGTGGACGGCCAGGAAGCTGGTAGCGTGCAAAACGGTGCGCTGAACCTCAGCCTGCCGCGTGGCGCTCACGAAATCGTGATGATCGCCCCCGGCTACCGCACTTACGTAAACACCGTCTCGCTGAGCAACAACACCAGCCTGACCATCAACCCCACCCGCTAAGCCTCTTTACACGTCCAGTTGCCCGAAAAGACCCCGCCGTCATGGCAGGGCTTTTTGGTTTGACCACTGGTCAGGCCGGGCCGCTGGTCAGCAGGTCGTGCAGCACCCGCGCCGTCATGCCCCAGATGTCATGTCCCTGCCAGGGGTAGCGGTAAACCGGAACCGGAGTGCCGTCGGGGAGGTAACGCAGTTCAAAATGCACCGTCAGGGCGCGTAATTCGCCCAGCGTCGGCGTGATGATCTGCACCACTTCCGGCGTGAGCCTCAGCGTCTGGAGGGTCTGCGCCTCGATACGCGCCAGCACCGGAGTGACGTGAAAGCCGATGGGGGTAAAGACGTCGTCGACTTCACCGACCACCTGTACGGCGGCGGGAAGCAGGCCCACTTCTTCCTCGGCTTCTCGCAGGGCTGCCTGAGCGGCTGTTTCGCCCGCTTCAAGGCTGCCGCCCGGAAAGGCGATCTGGCCCTTGTGAGTCGGCAGGTCGCTCGAACGCACAGTAAGCAGCACGCGTGGGTCGGCCTCACGGGTCAGGGCCACCAGCACGGCGGCGCGGCGGTAGGTGGGCAGGTGCAGTGCCGCGCGGGTGCGGCCCGACTGCCACAACTGCCAGGGGTCGGCCTGTTGCTGATCCAGTGGGTCACTGTTCGGGGGGTGACTCACAATGTCTCGTCCGGCAGGGCGGCCAGCGCCGCAGCAGTTCTGGTTCTCAGGGCTACTTCGGCGTCTATACCCAGGCTTCTGGCCCAGGCGACCACCGCGCCCAGCACCTCGGCCACGCCCGCTTCGGTGTCGGGAGCCTGAGTCAGCGCCGCGCCGATGCCCCCACGCCCAGTCTTTTCCTGTCCGGCCAGCTTCTGGGCCTTGGTCTCGCGGGCCAGTGCGCCCAGCGCAGCGGGCACCCGGTCGGCGGCGCTGCGGGGCTTCCCTTCACGTTCGGCGGCCTTGATCGCCTGCCAGTTGCGAACCACTTCCTCGCTCCCGGCCACCCCCGCGCCGCCAAAGACATGTGGGTGGCGGCGCACAAGTTTATCTACGATGTTCTTCTCGACCTGGGCGTAGTCGAAGGTGCCTTCTTGCTCGGCGATCACGCTGTGAAAGGCCACTTGCAGCAAAACGTCGCCCAGTTCGTCGGCCAGTTCCGCCGGGTGGCCCACCGCGTCGGTGGCCTCGGCGGCTTCTTCAAGCAGGTAGGGGCGCAGCGACTCGTGGGTCTGTTCCTGATCCCAGGGGCAGCCGCCCGGCCCGCGCAGACGGCGCATGATGTTCAGTAAGTCCTGCATGGCTTTACTGTAGCGCCGAGGCTTATGCTGGGCCGGGTATGCCCACCGCCACCGCCTTCCTGAATCACCCCGACCCATTCACGCGTGAGGCGGCCCAGTTCTATGCTGAGGGAGCCTTTTTGATGGACAACGGCGACGGCGTGCGCTTTTACGGGGTCGAGGGCCGCGCCCTGGTACCACTGACCGAGGAAGCCGGACTGCACGTATCCCGCCGGATGCGCCGCGAGCTGAGGCACTTCGAGCCGCGCCTGGACACGGCTTTCGGTGAAGTAGTCGAGGGCTGCCGGGGCCGCCTGCCCGGAAGTCCAGAACGCGACGGCGAGTGGATTTCGGATGACCTCACTGAGATTTACCACCACCTGCACGGCACCGGGCTGGCGCACTCCTTCGAGGTCTGGAAGGATGGCGAGCTGGCGGGCGGCGTACTGGGCATCGTGCTGGGCGGGGTTTTCTTTGCCGAGAGCAAGTTTCACCGGGTCACGAACGCCAGCAAGGCGGCGCTGATCCTACTGGCCCGGCACCTGCACGGGCGCAGCTTCGGCCTGCTGGACGCGCAGATTCAAAACGACCATATCGCCACGCTGGGGGTGTACGAAGTCGGGGAAGCCGAGTACGCCGCGCTGCTGCGAGAAGCGCTGAGCCTGGATGTGAGCCTGTGAAGCACTGACGCTGGATGGGGGGGATGAGCCTGTAACGTAAGGCCAGACCACCTATTGCCCCCTGAACGTGCCCCAAAGCAGGTAAAAATTTAGCCCGATGATGACCGCAGCGATCAGCCAGCCGATGACCGTGGTGTAGGTCTTGCTCACCAGCACGCCCATGAGGTCGCGCCGGGCCGTGAACAGCAGCAGCGGCACCAGCGCGAAGGGAATTCCGAAACTGAGCACCACCTGCGAGAGCACCAGCGTTCGGGTCGGGTCCAGGCCCAGCAAAATCACGATGAAGGCAGGCAGCATGGTCAGCGTGCGCCGCACCCACAGCGGAATACTGAACTCGACGAAGCCCTGCATGATGATCTGCCCGGCCATTGTGCCGACGACCGTGCTGCTCAGGCCGCTCGCAAGCAAAGCGATGGCGAAGGCCACCGACGCCGCAGGCCCCAGCAGTGGCGTGAGCGTCTGGTACGCCGTTTCAAGGTTTCCAACGTCGGGCAGGTTCTTGCCGTAAAACGTGGCGGCGGCCACAGCCATCATCGCCATGTTGATCAGACCCGCCAGTCCCATCGCCCCGATCACGTCCAAGCGGTTCAGGCGCGAGAGCTTAAGCTTCTGGGCGTCACTCGGGGCATTGATGCGTCCTTGCGTCAGTGCCGAGTGCAGATAGATGACGTGCGGCATGACGGTCGCCCCGATGATGCCAACCGCCAGATACAGGCTGCTCTGTCCGTCCAGGCGCGGCAAAAAGCCACTGCCCAGCGCAGCCAGATCGGGCCGCGCCATGATGAACTGCACGAGGTACGCCAGCCCGATAATCAGCACGAACGCCCCGATGACCAGTTCGATCACGCGTGAGCCGCGCCGCTGGAAACCTAGCACCCACAAGGAGATGATGGCCGTGACCACCGCGCCCCAGAACAGAGGCAGGTGCGTGAGCAGATGAATGGCAATGGCCGCGCCGATGAACTCGGCCAGATCGGTCGCCATCGCCACGACCTCGGCCTGCACCCAGTAAAACCAGACCAGGGGCCGGGGCCAGTGCTCACGAATCACCTGCGGCAGGTTGCGCCCGGTGGCGATGCCCAGCTTGGCACTGAGGTTCTGAATGACCATCGCCATGAGGTTGGCAGCCAGGATGACCCACATCAGCATGTAGCCGTGCTGCGCCCCGCCCTCGATGTTGGTGGCAAAGTTGCCGGGGTCCATGTAGGCGATCGAGGCGATCACCGCTGGGCCGATAAACGGCACGATGCGGGCCAGGCCGCGCCTGTTCGAAGTGCTGCCTAGCACGTCCGCCGCCCGCTCGTTCATCCGTTCGTCCAGGCCGGAGGGGACAGATGGAGGAAGAGACATGGTTGTAATTTTAGGCATGCCTAAAACATTTGTCTACCCCAGGGCAGTGGGGGGCCGGGCCTGCGGGTCACTTTTCCACAGCGCCTTTGTGCGTCGCACCGGTCTACAGCGGGCCAGAAAGCAGGATTGGGGTATCTAAGACGGCTCCCGACTTAGAGCAGTTCTCCGAAATGATGGGCACGTCGGAAAAACACCGCCGCCCCCTTCAGTCTACTTCCTGCCATTCTACGTCCTGCTCTTTCTTTTTCACTCGCTCCACTCGGCCAAAAGAGGGTCAAAAGAGCACCATCTTTTGGCAAAATACTCTAAACTGGGCTGTTTTGGATTCAATTCGGGCGGAGGCGAGTGGGAAAAAATGCGGATCAGGAAGCGAGGCATTTTTATCTAGTCTTATTCCCGCCGCGCTGCTCCGGCAGCGTACCCTGTGACTTATGACTGCTCCGGCCCCGACCAATACCCCGCAGACCCCTGCCGCGCCGCTGCGCGTGCTGATCTGCGACGAGATGCAACCCGGAAACCTCGACCACGAGGGCTTTGTAATCGATTACGAGGGCAACATGGACCGCGCTGAGACGCTGCGCCGCCTGCCCGAATATGACGCGCTGATTACCCGCAGCCGCACCAAGGTAGACCGGGAACTGATCGACGCGGCGGGGCCACGCCTCAAGGTCATCGGGCGCGGCGGGGTCGGCGTGGACAATATCGACCTCGAATATGCCAGCCTAAGGGGGCTGCTGGTGCTCAATGCCCCCGAGAGCAACAACGTCTCGGCGGCGGAACTGGCGATTATGCACCTGATGGCGGCGGCCCGTGGCCTGACCCGCAGCGACAGTAAGACCCGCAAAGGCGAGTGGGACCGCAAATTCCTGGGTCTGGAACTCAAGGACAAGACTCTGGGCATCGTGGGGCTGGGGCGCATCGGCAGCATTGTGGCTGACCGGGCGCAGGGCCTGCGGATGAAGGTTGTCGCGTTCGACCCGCACGTACCCGCCAGCAAATTCGAGCGCCTGGGCGTCGAACGCGCCGAAACCCTCGAAGACCTGCTCGGGCAGGCAGACGCCGTGACCGTACACACACCGCTGACCGAAGAAACCAGCGGCATGATCGGGCAAAAGGAACTGGCGCTGCTTAAAAAAGACGCCATTGTGGTTAATGCGGCGCGGGGCGGCATCATCGAGGAAGCGGCGCTGGTGGAGGCCCTCAAGTCCGGCCACCTGTTCGCGGCGGGTGTGGACGTGTTCGTCGACGAGCCGCCCACCGCCGATCACCTGTTCCTGAGCGCACCCAACCTGGGCATCACTGCCCACCTGGGGGCCAACACCCGTGAGGCGCAGGCCCGCGTGGGGGCCGAAATCGTGAGCCGCGTGCTCGACGCCCTGCAAGGTGACGTGAGCAAGGGAGCGGTCAACGCCCCCGCGCTCGATGCCAAAACGATGGAAGCCCTCGGCGGTTACCTGACCCTGGGCGAGAAACTGGGGCGCATTCTGGCACAGCTGCTTCCCGGCGGGCACGACCTCGAAGTGACCTTCCGAGGTGAATTTCCCGCCGACCCCGCGCCAGTGGTGACTGCCGTGCTGGTAGGCTACTTGTCGGGCAGCACCGACGAGACACCCAACATGATCAACGCCCGCGCACTTGCCAAGGAACGCGGCCTAAACCTCGCCGTTCGCCAGCAGACCGACAGCCCCGACTACCAGACCGAAGTGATTGTGAAGGTCGTTAGCCACGCCGCAACCAAGGACCGCACCCGCACGGTGGGCGGTACCGTCTTTGGCAAGGCTCCGCGCCTGACCCGCCTGCGCGACTACCGCGTGGAACTGGAACCCGAGGGGTACATCCTGATTGCCAGCAACGAGGACAAGCCGGGGGCCGTCGCCAAACTCAGCAACCTGCTGGGCACCTGGGGCGTGAACATCGCCGGGATGGCCCTGGGCCGCGCCGAGAAGGGCGGACAGGCGCTCTTTACCCTGACCCTCGACGACAACCTCGGGGCCGAGCAGCTTCAGGCCATCCGTGATCTGGACGTGATCGAGTCGGCGTTCCTGGTCAAAGTCTAGACCCGCCGCAAGAACGTCAGCCCGGGCCAAAGAAGCCGCTTTCCAGTCATACGGACTCCCGCTTGAACCGGGGCCGTTTTGAAGTCAAGCCGACCGGAGGTAGTTATGCCCATGAAAGTCGCCGTTTTTGGAGCCGCCGGACGAACCGGACACCGCGTTGTCACGCAGGCGCTCGCTGCCGGGCATCAGGTGCGCGGACTCGTGCGCCGGGCCGAGCAAGTCGAGGCCCTGAACTTACTGGGCGCCGAAGCGCTTGTGGGCGACCTGCTGGGCGAGTGGGAAGGTGTCCTGGAAGGCGTGGACGCTGCCGTGTGGGCCGCAGGCGGGCATCTGGACCCGGCGCAGTACGCCCAGATCGACCGCGACGCCCTGATCCGGGTGGCTGACGTGCTCGCGCAGAGGGGGCCGCGCCGCCTGATCGTGGTGAGCAGCATGGGCATGAATCGCCTGCACCAGATGCCGCCGTTTATGATCGCCGCCCTGGAGGCCAAACTGGCGTCCGATACCCATGTGCAGCGCGGCCCGCTCGACTGGACCATCGTGCGCCCCGGTGGCCTAAGCGACGAGGCGGGAACAGGGCGGGTGCAGGTCGCCCCCCAGTTGCCCAGAGGCCGGATCTCGCGTGAGGACGTGGCCGGTGTGGTCGTGGCCTGCCTGGAAACGCCGCGCACTGTTCACCAGACCTTTGATCTGCTGGTCGGTCAGCAGCCTATTGCTGAGGCCCTGGCGGAACTGTAACTGTAGGGCGGGGCCAGATCTGGGGGGCCTTTATTGTTCTGTAAGGAGCGAGCCGCTAGGCTAGGTGCAATGAAACTTGTCTCTCCGTTGCGGGCCGGGCTGGTGGCTGGGCTGCTGCTGTCTGCTCCGGCCCTGGCCCAGATGGAAACCCACATTCCGCCCGATCCGCTGATGCTGGTCGGCGTGGCGCAAGAAGCCGCGCCCAGCAACGGAATCGCCGTGCTGCGTGGAAGATATTCGGCGCATGTGCGAGTGGTCGACGCCACCACAGGAGAGCAGCGCCGCGAGTTCTGGCTGCCGCCTGAGGTCGTGCAGACCGTGCCGCCCGCGCTGAGCGCCGATGGCCGCCGCCTCGCCGTGATGCTGACCCCCGATCCGGCCACGCAGACGCCGCGTGTGGGGCTGGTTAATGCCGCCGTGGGCAGCAGGCCGGGAGCCGAGCCGCCACTTGCGATGGTACTGATGTCGCCGGGCCTCAGGGGAACCATCAATCTGGCACTCAACGGCGACGGCTCCCGGCTGGCGGCAGGCAACAAAAACGGTTATGTGCAGCTGTGGGACGCGCAGGCGGCGACCCGCCTCACGACCATTCAGAGCGAGACTAAACTCGAACCTTCGGCCCTCAATTTCAGCCCCGACGGCACCTTGTTCGCGCCGATTTTCCGGGGGCAGACCAAGACCCGCATTTTCGATGCGGCCAGCGGTCAGCCTAAACTGACCTTGCGCGGGGTGGGCCTGGGGCAGTTTACGGCGGACAGTCAAGGCTTTCTGGCGACCCGCGCCCGCCTGATCTCGCTGCGCGACGGCAAGGAGCAGCCGCAGCCCGCGTACCTGAAAGGCACCGCCGGGGTCATCGGCTACAGCACCGACGGTTCGCGGGTGCTGGTGCGTAACGCCGCCGCCGACACCCAGGGCCGCGAGTGGCTGGAACTGCGCGAGGTAACGACCGGGCGCGTGCTGGGCACCATGTCGCGCATTACCGACGGGATGCCCGAATTCCTGAGTCCCGACGGCACCTCGCTGATTGGCGGAGACGGTGAAGGCGGCGTGCGAATCGTGCCACTTGCGCCGAGATGATAGATTATTTGCGATGAAGATGATCTCTGGCCGCGCAGGTGTCTTGGTTGTAGTCCTGCTGCTCTCAGGCACAGCACTGGCCGATACTTATGTCAAGGGAACGCAGGTTTCTTATAGCAAAGAGATAAACACGTCCAGCAAGGCTAATGAAAGCAGTCTTTATATTGATGAGGCCAACGATACCAGTAATGAGAATTACGCAGAATTTACCTGTGATGCTGGTGCCCCAATTTTTTATCTGAACAGTAGCCAGCGTCTGGTCAATCGGCAGCAGTTTGATAACGAAGAAACTCCGGACATTACAGTCGCAGTAGACGGCGGTAAACCCATCAGGTTCCATACCTGGGGGGCAAGAAGCGGGGATAAACCTAATCTGATGGCGCTAGCCCTCGACGACAAATACGATGCCCAGATGCTCAGGCTGTTTCAGAATGCCAGAAGCAAAGTGGTCATGTCATTGACACGTTATGACAAGAAGGTACTCAATTTGTAACTGCTCAGCACGAGAAGTCGAGTTTGGGTAAGACGCCACGAAAAACGTCAACTAAGCCAGTCCAAATGGA
>NZ_JAGLBG010000042.1 GCF_018260405.1 Deinococcus sp. | reverse complement strand
CACCCAGATCGTGCACAGCGTGCTGGATCACCGCTGCCCCATCGAGCAGGCCGAGCAGTGGTACGCCGCGCTGCACCTGCATGACGTGGCTGTGCGCTTCGTGCGCTTTCCCGGCGAAAACCACGAGCTTTCGCGCTCGGGGCGCCCGGATCGCCGCCTGACCCGGCTGCGCGAGTACCTGAACTGGCTGGGGCGCTGGCTGTCTGACGATGCCGACCGAGCGCTGATGTGAGTTTTGCGGACTTGATAAGGTTGCGTCTAACATCTACACCGTTCAGTTCCAGTTCTGGAGAACCTATGAAGAAAACAGCACTTTCCCTTTCGGTGTTTGCGGCCCTGGCCCTGGGCCACTCGGCGCAGGCCGCCACCTCGGTCAAAATCGCCACCCTCAGCCCGCTGTCGGGCAGCAACAGCAACATGGGGGCGCAGGTTAAAAACGGCGCTCAGCTGGCCGTCAACGAGATGAAGGCAACGTTTGCCAAAGCGGGCATGACCCTCTCGCTGACCGCCTATGACGACCAGGCCGACCCCGCCACCGGCACCGCCGCCGCCCGCCGCATCGCCGCCGACAAACTGATTCTGGGTCTGGTCGGCACGGTGAACAGCGGCGTGGTTATTCCGGCCAGCGCCGCCCTGGCCCCCAGCCACGTCACGGTGGTCAGCCCGCTGAACGTAAGTGAAGCAGTCACTGACCGGGGCCTGAAAAACGTCAACCGCATCTGCGCCCGTAACGACGCCCAGGGGCCTGCGGGGGCCGAATTCGTGCTCAAGACGCTGGGAGCCAAGAAGGTTTACGTGCTCAACGACAAGACCCCCTACGGCCAGGGCCTGTCTGACCAGGCCGAGAAGACCCTCAAGGCAGCGGGCGCGAACATCGTGCAGAGCGAAGGCGTGGGGGCCGACGAGCGCGACTTCACGGCGCTGGTCACCAAGATTCAGACCCTTAAACCGGACGCCATTTACTTCGGGGGCATGTACGGCCAGGTGGCGCTGTTCGCCAAGCAGCTGCGCGACAAGGGCATCGCCACCCCGATTGTCGGCGGCGACGGCTACGACAGCGAAGACCTCGAAAAACTGGCTGGAACCGGTGCGAACGACATCTACTTCACGAGCATCGCGCCCTTGCCCAGCGCCGTGCCTGCGGCCAAAACGCTGGCGACCAACTTCCAGAAGACCTTCGGCACCAATATCCAGGGCTTCGGCGTCATGTCTTACGACGCGACCAGGGTGCTGCTTCAGGGCATCCTGAACGCTTCCAAACTGGCGGGCAACAAGGTGCCGACCCGCGCCCAGGTCGAAACCAGTGTCCGCAGTAGCAGCTACACCGGCCTCACCACCGGTGACGTTAAATTCGATAAGAACGGCGACCGCATGAACACTAAGCTGTACGTGTTCGCCATCAAGAACGGCAAGCGCAGCATGGCCAGTTCCGTCAATGTTATCCGCAAGTAATCGCTGATCTCTCACGTCTTTTTCCCCGGAGGATTTATGAAAAAAGGAACCGTATCTAACATTACCCTGCCTCTCGCCGTCCTGACCAGCCTGACTCTGGGAAGCGCTCAGGCGGCCACCAGCGTCAAGATCGCCACCATCACGCCGCTCTCGGGCCAGAACAGCAACCTGGGCATCCAGATTAAAAACAGCGTGCAGTTGGCCGTCAACGAGATGAAGCCCGAATTTGCCAAGCTGGGCATGAACCTGTCGCTGGTGGGCTACGACGACCAGGGCGACCCCGCCACCGGTACGGCCCAGGCCCGCCGCGTGGCTGCCGACAAGACCGTACTCGGCGTGATCGGGGCGCTGCAAAGCGGGGTTTCGATTCCGGCCAGTGCAGCGCTTGCTCCCAGTCACGTGGTCATGATCAGCCCCTCGAACACGGCGGGCAAAGTCACCGACCGTGGACTGAAGAACATGAACCGCGTGTGCGCCCGTGACGACGCCCAGGGGCCAGCCGGGGGCGACTTCGTGGTCAAGAACCTGAAGGCCAAAAAGGTGTACGTGCTGAACGACAAGACCCCTTACGGGCAGGGTCTGGCCGACGAGGCCGAAAAGACCATGAAGGCCGCTGGAGCCACCATCGTGCAGTCTGAGGGGATCGATAGCGCCGAACGCGACTTCACGGCCCTTATCACCAAGATTCAGACGCTCAAGCCCGACGCGCTCTACTTCGGGGGCATCTACGGGCAGGCAGGCCCCCTCGCCAAGCAGCTGCGCGACAAGGGCGTGACCATTCCGCTGGTAGGCGGCGACGGTTTTGACAGCGACGACATGATCAAGCTGGCAGACACAGGAGCCAACAACATCTTCTTCACGACGGTCGCCCCGCCGCTCGACGCCGCGCCGACGGCCAAAGCACTGGCCGCCAGCTACCAAAAGACCTTTGGCAGCGAAATCCAGGGCTTCGGCATTATGAGCTACGACGCTGCAAAAGTTGTGTTGCAGGGCATGTTGAACGCAGCCCGGGCCAACGGCAACAAGGCCCCGACCCGCGCCCAGGTCGAAACCAGCGTGCGCAGCGGCACCTTCAAGAACCTGGTCACCGGCGAGGTGGCCTTCGACAGAAATGGCGACCGTAAGAGCGCCAAAATGTACGTGATCGCCGTGAAAAACGGGGTGCGTTCGACCGCCGGAACGCTGAACGTGATTCGCAAGTAAAGCCAACTGCTCCAGAGGACTTCATTTAGAGCAGTTCTCCGGATGATGGGCACGTCGGAACAACACCGCCCTCCCCTTCATGCTACGTCCTGCTCTTTCTTTTTCACTCGTTCCACTCGGCAAGTCCCGATAAGCCCCCGCCCACGCTGGCAGGGGTTTTTCCTTATGGGTAGCGCCCGCCGTCCTGGACAAAACGGCGGCGGTACACAGGCTGTCCACAGCCCTCCGCGCCTACACGGGCTGCCGTCTGTTTCGTTAAGGAACTCTTGTTTGCTTTTGCCGGACTCCCCGGGCCACAGACGCGCTAGCCTGCCCGCATGTTGACGTTTGCGGAAGCGGCCCGCCGTCCCGAGCCGGAGGTGGGGGCGGAACTCGCGCAGCTGGCCGCTCACGGCGCACATGGCATGTTAGTTCCGGCTGCTTTCGAGGAAGCGTATTACCTCAATTTCAACCTGCCCGAGCAACTTGGGCGGCTGTTTTCCGGAATCAACCCGGCCCGCATCAACGAGGACACGCTGGAAGGGCTGTGCGAGCAGGCGCAACAGCTGGTGCGAACTAGCGTGCTGATAAACGACGCCGTGCAGCTGTTCTACCGGGCGCTGGGGAATGCCGGGCTGAATACCGGCACCGTGCATGCCCGCCGCCCCGGCACGCGGTACGCCGAGGAAGCCGCCCACGTCATTCCGCCCGGCACCGCTGCCCTGCACGCGGTCAAACGGCTGTGGGGCCGCGACTGGAGCTTCGAGCAGGTGCTGGCGCGGCTGGATAACACCGGGGGAATCGGAATCGAGGCGCGGCCTACCCTGCTGCTGGCTGGCCCACCTGGGCAGCCCGACGCGGCCCTGGCCCGCGAATACGGCGTGCAGACCGCGCTGGTCAACCATACGGGACTGGTCGGGCTGCCCGAATGACCGACACGCAGAACGCGGCGGTCTACCGGCCCCTACTGTTCGCGGCGCTGGGCACTCTGGTCTTTCTGAACGTGTACGCGCCCCAGAGCCTGTTGCCGCTGCTGGCACGCGAATTTCACGCGGGCGCGGCCCAGGTCGGCGCGGTCATCGGGGCCACCATGCTAGCCATGGCGCTGGCCTCGCCGCTGGTCGGGGTGCTGGCCGACGCGGTGGGGCGGCGGCGCACGGTGATCTGGGCCTTCGCGCTACTGAGCCTTCCGGCGGTGCTGGCAGTGTTCGCCCACAACCTGCCGTGGCTCACCGCCGTGCGCTTTTTGCAGGGTCTGTTCATTCCGGGCGTGATGGTCGCGCTGAACGCCTACGTCGCCGAGGAGGTGCCGCTGACCGGGAGGGCGCGGGCGCTGACCTCCTACGTCACGGGCACGGTGCTGGGCGGCTTTCTGGGGCGCTTTCTGGCCGGGCTGGTCGCCCACTGGAGCAGCTGGCACGGCGCGTTCTGGATGCTGGCCCTGTCCTCACTGGCCGGGTTTTTTCTGGCGCGGCAGCTGCCGCAGGAGCACGCTTTTTATCCCAGCAGCAGTCCACGGGCCATCTTGGGACACCTGCAAGACCATGGCCGCAACCGGGGACTGCTCGCCACCTGCGGGGTGGGATTTTTGATCTTGTTTACGCTGGTGGGGGTGTTCAACACGCTGACGCTGCGGCTGGCTGACGCGCCGTATCACCTGAACACCGCCCAGACCGGGCTAATGTTCGCCGTCTACCTGCTGGGTGTGGTCGTTACGCCGAGCGCTGGCCCACTGCTGGCGGCGCGTGGCCCGCGTGTGGCCCTGCTGAGCGCCGTGACCGCCAGCGTGCTGGGGCTGCTGCTGACGCTGGCGGCCCCGCTTCCCCTGGTTATCGCCGGGGTGGCGGCGGGGGCGTGCGGGGTGTTCCTGTCGCAGTCGGCAGCGCTGGCCGCCGTGCAGCGCAGTGTGACACAGGCCCGCAGCCTGGCGACGGGCCTGTATCACCTCGCCTACTACAGCGGCGCCGCCGTCTCCAGTGTAGTTTCGGGACACGTCTACGAGGCTGGCGGCTGGCCCGCCGTGGTTTGGCTGGTGGTCGGCAGCATGGTGCTGGCGGGCATGATCGGTACGCTGGGGTGGCGGCAGGTCAAATCGGTCTGAACCGCGCCGCACCAGGGTAGAGGAACAGGATGCTAACGTGCAGGCATGAACCACCAGCAGCTTACGGAGCCGGGGGCGTATCCGGGCCTGAAGGTTACCCTGCATGACGATGGGATTCTGGAAATCGTCATCGATAACCAGCAGACCCTCAACAGCGTGGATCAGCGCGGACACCAGTCACTAGCTGGTATCTGGCGCGACATAGACGCGGCGGCGGGCGTGCGCTGCGTGCTGATCCGGGGCGAGGGGCGCGGCTTTTCCTCGGGGGGCGACTTTGAACTGATCGAGGAGATGGCCGCCGATTTCACGGCCCTCACGCGGGTCTGGAAGGAAGCCCGCGACCTCGTGTACAACGTCATCAACTGTGGCAAGCCCATCGTCAGCGCCATTCATGGCCCCTGCGTGGGGGCAGGGCTGGCCGTGGCGCTGCTTTCCGACGTGAGCATCGCCGCCCGCAGTGCCAGGATTCTCGACGGACACGTGCAACTGGGCGTGGCGGCGGGCGATCACGCCGCGATCATCTGGCCGCTGCTGTGCGGGCTGAACAAGGCCAAATACCACCTGCTGACCGGCGAACCCGTGACTGGCGAGGAAGCCGAGCGCATCGGACTGGTCAGCCTATGCGTGCCTGACGAGGAACTGCTGGAACGCGCCTGGACGGTGGCCCGCAAACTGGCGGCGGGCAGCCCGAGCGCCGTGCGCTGGACCAAATACGCCCTGAACAACTGGCTGCGGGCGATGGGGCCGACCTTTGATGCGTCGCTGGCGCTGGAATTCCTGGGGTTCACCGGGCCGGATATTCACGAGGGGCTGGCCGCAAAACGCGAGAAGCGGGCGCCGAGGTTCGCAGACGACGCGCCGCTCTGAGGGCCAGTCTTTTCCCTGTTCGGGTAAACTGGAACGAAATGACTGCGCGCACGCTTTCGCCTTCTGCCGAGGATTATCTCAAGCACCTTTATGTGCTGGGGCAAAGCGGTAAGGTCAGCACCCAGGCCCTGGCCGACGCCCTGGAGGTGGCCCCCGCCAGCGTGACCGGGATGCTGCGTAAGCTGACCGAGCAGGGGCTGGTGTCACATGTGCCGTACCAGGGGGCGCAACTGACGGCCCAGGGCGAGCAGGTTGCGCTGGAAGTCGTGCGCCACCACCGCCTGCTGGAACTGTTCTTGCACCGCGCCCTGGGAGTGCCGCTGGACGAGGTTCACGAGGAAGCCGAGCGGCTCGAACATGCCCTGAGTGAGAAGCTAGAAGCCCGCATCGCCGCGTGGCTGGGCGACCCGACCCACGACCCGCACGGCGACCCGATTCCGACCATAGACGGCGAGCTACCTGTGCGCGCCGAGCGGCGGCTCTCACAACTGGCGGTGGGCGACAGTGGCCGAGTGGTGCGCGTGCCCGACGCCGATCTGGTGCAACTGCGGGCACTGATGGCCGCCGGGCTGACCCCCGGTACGCCGCTGCGGGTGCTGAGTGTAGACACGGCGCTAGGCACCCTGACCGTGCAGGTGGACTACCACCCGCTGACGCTTTCGCTCACCGTGTCGGCGCAGGTGCAGATCGATTCGGCGGCGGCCAGTACGGACGCGCCCGAGTCAGCGGTTTGACCCCGCCCCGCCCCGACTGGCGCGGCGAACTCCGCGCCGCGTGGCTGGCCCTGACCTTTCTGACCACGCTGCCACTGCCCCACCTGCCGCAACTGCGCGGCGGAGACTTTGCCCGCGCCAGTGGGTACTATCCGCTGGCCGGGTACGCGGTGGGGGGGCTGGTGTCGCTGGCGCTGTGGCTGCCACTCCCACTGCCCGCCGGGGTTCACGGGGCGCTGGCGCTGGGCGGCTGGCTACTGCTGACAGGGATGCTGCATTTCGACGGCCTGGTGGACAGTGCCGACGCCCTGTTCGCCATGAAGTCCCCCGAACAGCGGCTGGATATTTTGCGTGACGTTCATGTCGGGGCTTTCGGGCTGGCGACGGGTACGCTGACGCTGCTGACCTTCTGGAGCCTGCTGAGTGCGCCGCTGCCCACGTTCGCGCCCCTGATCGCGGCAGTGGCGGGGCGCACCTTACTGCTGCTGCCCATGCAGCTGTATCCGGCGGCGCGACGGGCTTCGCCGGAAATGGCCTTAGCGGGAACCGCCTCACCCGGAACCACATCACTGGGAGCCAGTTCACGCGGGGGCAAGCGCGAGGCGCTGGTGGCGCTGGTGCTGGCCCTGCCCACGTTGCTGCTGCCGGGTGCCTGGGCCGCGTGGCTGGCGGCGTTGGTCACAGTGTTGCTGCTGGCCCGCTTTGCCGCCGCCCGCCTGGGAGGTGGTCTAAATGGGGACACATACGGCATGATCGTCACTGTGACCGAACTTGCCGCGCTGTGTGCCCTGGCCTGGGGCCTGCCTACTGGGGGAGCGGCGTGACGCTGACGCTGCATCTGGTGCGCCACGCGCCGACCGCGTCCAATGCCGAGCGCCGTTATCCCCTGCCCGGCGAAGACGCGCCCCTGGCCCCACGGGGCGAAGCCCTGGCCCGCGCCCTAAAACTGCCACCCGGAGCCGTGGCTTTCAGTTCACCCAGTCGGCGGGCAAGGCAGACCGCGCTGCTGGCCGGGTTTCCGGCTGCCACGCCTACTCCAGCGCTCGCTGAAGTCAACTTTGGTGTGATGGCTGGGCGCACCTGGACCGAGTTGGAGCGCACCTACGCCAACTTGCCGTGGCACTGGACACGGGCGCTGTCGAATCCCACGCTAGAATTCGGGCCGCCCGGTGGCGAAACGGGGAAAGCCTTTCACCAGCGCGTAGACCAGTGGCTACGTGAACTGCCCGGTGACCACGAGATCGTGGCCTTTACGCACGCCGGGCCGCTGCACGCCGCGCTGCGCCTAACGGTGGGCACCAGGGCCGCCGAAACCCCGCCCTGCACCGTGGTGACCCTCCGGCGGACGGAAGGCGAGTGGACGCTGGCGGGGCTGGGGCAGCCGCAATAGGCAGCTGGATTGTCCAATGAGCCTGGACAGGGCTGCACTGTGTAGAACTGCACTGTGTAGCACTGCACAGGGCTGAGCTGGGGCTGGGCCACGCCGGGCACAGGTGCTACCCTGGCTTGACCTGAGTCTGGGGAAACCCAGTAGGAGATTCCGGCACTGGGATCATGGCACTGGGCTTCCAGCACTGGTGCGCGGCGGTAGGGCGGCCTATATGCGCTGGTCAGTCCCGAATGCCTCTCAGGAACGCGGCCCTGCCTGTGTCTGGGCGGGGCCGCACCTCTCGCTGAACAACAGGGCCAGGCATGAGGGCACGCCGAGTGCATAAAAAGCGCGCGCCGCCTGCGCTGGCCCCAGGCCGGAAGCGGGTTTTTTTGACCGTGCGCCCGCTGACCGAGCCTTCCTTTTTTGCACGCCGGAGCTACTTATGCGCCTTAATCCACTACTTGTTCAGCCACTACTTGTTCTTGCCGCTCTCACCAGCGTTTCGCAGGCCACCGCCGCCCGGTACCCGCTGACCGTCACCGACGACCTAGGCCGCCAGATCACCCTGAACAGCGAACCGAAAAAAATCATTGCCATGCTGCCCTCACACACCGAAACCCTGTTTGCCATCGGTGCAGGCCGCCAGGTGGTCGCGGTAGATAGATTCAGCAACGCGCCCAGCGCCGCCGCCAGACTGCCCAGGGTCGGCACGGCCTTTCAGCCCGACCTGGAAAGCATTCTGGCCCTAAAGCCCGATCTGGTGCTGGCCGACGATTCCAGAACGTCTAAACTGACGGGGAAGCTGGAAGCAGCGGGCCTGACGGTCTACGGAGGCAGCGCCCAGACCTACAACGACGTGTTTAGCAAAATTGCGATGCTGGGCAAGCTGACCAACCACGACACCTGGGCCACGCGCCTGATCACGTCCATGCGCTCCGAGCTGGGCACGCTGCAAAAATCGGTGATCGGCAGGCCCAAAATCAGCGTGTACTACGAGGTCGACCCGGCCCCGTACTCGGTGGGGCCAAATTCGTTTATCGGCGTGCTGCTGCAAAAGGCGGGCGGGCAGACGATTGTTCCGGCCAAACTGGGCGACTTTCCGAAAATCGACCCCGAGCTGATCGTCAAGGCCAACCCGCAGGTCATTATTGGGCTGACGCTGGACGAGGCGAAAAAACGCCCCGGTTGGAGCAATATCAGCGCCGTAAAAACGGGCCGGGTCTACAAGGCCAGCAGCGAAGAAAACGACGCCATCGTGCGTCCTGGGCCGCGTCTGCCGCAGGCCCTGCGAACACTGATTCGTATGATTCATCCTGAGGCCCTGAAATGAGCGAACACACCGACGAACTTACCCGCCAGCGCCGCGAAACCGCCATGCGGGAGCTGGCCGAGCAGCGCGAAAACCACAAAAAAGCCGGGGGCCTCAGCCGGGGGCGGCGCGGGCTGCTGATTGTGAACACGGGCAACGGCAAGGGCAAAACTACAGCCGCGCTGGGGCTGATGCTGCGGGCGCACGGGCGGGGTCTACGCACCCAACTGTTTCAGTTCATCAAGCACGAGAACGCCAAATTCGGTGAGCACCGCGCCCTCGACGCGCTGGGCGTGCCCTACGCAGGTCTGGGCGACGGCTTCACTTGGCGCTCACGCGACCTCGAAACCTCGGCAGAACTGGCCGCGCACGGCTGGGCGCTGGCCCGCGCCGCCATCGAATCGGGTGACTACGACCTGATCGTGCTCGACGAGTTCACGTATCCCCTCAAGCACGGTTGGGTGCCCTGGCCCGAGGTCGAGGCCGTGCTAAAGGCCAGAAACCCCGACCTGCACGTGGTCGTTACCGGGCGCTACGCCCTGCCCGAGCTGATCGAACTGGCCGACACCGTCAGCGAAATAACCGCCGTCAAACACGCCTACGCTGCCGGAATCGGGGCGCAGGCGGGCATCGAGCACTAGAGATGACGCCGGGGACAATGCGCCGTTTCGTGCTGGCCGCGCCGCATTCGGGCAGCGGCAAAACCACGGTGGCCGCGCTGCTGTGCCTCGCGTTCCGGGCACGCGGGCTGCGGGTACAGCCGTTCAAGTTGGGGCCGGATTACCTCGACCCCACCCACCTGAGCCGCGCGGCGGGGCAGCCTGCCCGCAATCTGGACAGCTTTTTGCTGCCACCAGAGCGGGTGCGCGAACTGTTCACCCGCGCGGCCCACAGCGCCGACCTGTGCATCATCGAGGGCGTCATGGGACTATATGACGGACGCGACCCAGCCAGTGACGAACATTCCACCGCCGACCTTGCGCGGCTGCTGGGTGCCCCAGTGGTGCTGGTGATCGACGCGCACGGCATGGCCCGCACCGTGGCGGCGGTCGCGGCGGGGCTGCGCGACTTTGGGTTGCGCGACTCTGGGTTGCGCGACTTTGGGCAGGGCAGCCGGGTGGCGGGCGTGATTCTGAACCGGGTGGGCAGTGTCCGGCACGCCGAACTGTGCGAAACGGCGCTGGCGCAGGTCGGGCTGCCGGTGCTGGGCTTTGTGCTGCGGGGCGAGGCGCTGCATTTGCCCTCACGCCACCTGGGGCTTCTGAGTGCCGAGCAGGCGACCTGGGATGAGGCGGCGGCGCTCCAGGCAGCTGAACATCTGCGGCTAGACGACCTGTTGGTGGTGGCGGCGGAAGGTGAACATGCCCCGGAGCAGCGTCCGGTCGTGCCCGCCTCTAGTCACGCCACAATCGCCTACGCTCACGACGAAGCCTTTCACTTCTACTACCCCGACGCACTCGACGAGTTGCGGCTGGCGGGCGCAGAACTTATTCCATTTAGCCCGCTGAATGACCCCCACTTGCCCGCAGGTGTGGGCGGCTTGCTGCTGGGCGGCGGCTATCCCGAAGCGCACGCGGCGGCGCTGGCGGCCAACAAGTCCATGCGCCGCAGCATCCGCGAATTTGCCGCCTCGGGCCGCCCGGTGGTGGGCGAGTGCGGCGGCCTGATGTACCTGGGCGAGTCGCTGGAAGACCTGGACGGCGCACCGCATGAGATGTGCGGCGTGATTCCGTACCGCACCCGCATGTCGGGCCGCCTGAGCCTGGGCTACCGCGACGCCGAAGCGCTGGCCGACTCGCCCCTGCTGCCCGCTGGCACGCCGATTCGCGGGCACGAATTTCACTACAGCACGCTGACGCACGCGCCGACCCACCCGGCCTACCGCTGGGCGGCCCCCGGCGGCGCGGAAGTGCTCGAAGGCTACGCACAGGGCAACGTGCTGGCAAGTTATCTGCACCTGCACTACGGCGGGTTTCCGGCGGTGGCGCGGCGGCTGGTGGAAAGGTGTCAAAACGGGTAGGCTCAGGGTGGAATTGTCTCCGTTTCGAGTCGTTGACGTTATACCCCAGGCTCAAATGCCGTTTGCTTTCGGGGGGAGCGATCAGGAAGTGAGGCCGCGTTTTTCCTTCAGTTTGCGTAGCCGCTCTAACTGCTCATTGCTGCCGACCGTGAGTTGGCTGTTCAGTCGTATCTCGTTTTCGAGTGCGGTCGTCTTGCGAGCTTCTAGCCAGTTAAGGATGAGGAACAGCACTTTGTCGCGGTCAAGGTCGTTGAGCAACTCGTGGTATCCGCCGGGAACCGGGTGAATCGTCTTATCGGCTGAACCCATCGAGTCGAACAGCTTGGGTAGACCATGCATATCGCTGACGCGGTCGTCGGTGCCATAAATAATCAAGGTGGGGACTACCCATTCCGAGTACCTTGGCATCATCTGCTGCGTTGTCCTCAGGATGCTGGCGCCCGTTTTCATGGAGATGTTTCCTATACGCATTTGTGGGTCATTCAGGTAAGCGTCCAATTCTGCGGGAATACGGGTCAGGCCTTCAGTGACGAGCGGTGTGACACTCGCCTTCGGGATAAGGCGAGAGACAACTGGAATCAGGCTTTGGACCACTTTGGAAAAATTCTGCCCTGCGGTCAGTCCGGGACTCGTCATGATGACCCCAGATAAACCGCTTTGATCCTCGAAAACACTCTTCGCGGCAAAGACGCAGCCAGCGCTATGGGCAAAGAGGTAAAGGGGCAGATCAGGAAATTTGGCTTTCAGTGCCCACCTTGCCGTTAGGTTGTCGTGTACCTGCTCGGTAGCGTCCAGGGCATAAGGGTCGCCCGGCGAGTTGCCGTGTCCACGTAGGTCAAAGGAGTAGACGCTGTACCCCGCCTTGTTCAGGGCTGGGATAAGGCCGTTGTAATGCTCGTAGTAACGGTAAGCGTATTCAGCCAGCGCGTGAGTGAGCAGGATCATCCCAGCGGGCTGCTCAACCTCCCAAGCGTAGCCAGCGACAGGGGCTCCTGGGATGGTCCACTTTGAGGAGGTTGGCATAACAGCAGCATAAGGATCTAAACTGACAGTCTTGGCACAAGCAGGTGACTTGTCAGCCTGGAGTAGACCCGGCAGAGTGGTTAAGCCTCGTTGTATCTGATTAGCAGCTGAGACTAATCAGGACGTAGATAGGATTCTGACCTCGCAGCCGAGCCGTCTCCACGACCGACCTGACGCGCCTATCCGTTCGACTCAGCAGACGGGTGAGCCTTCCCCAGATCAGTCCCCCGCGAAACCGGAACTGCCTTGCTGTCATTTTGTCTTGCCGAAAGTGGCGAGTTCAGTCACCGCCGGTTTCTCTGTTATGCCTTGAGCTTACCTATTCCAGCCCTGAAAGATGGGCCGCTCATCAGATACGAGTTGACACGCCGCAGCAGGCCGCCGTTAGACTTATCCCATGCGCCAGAACGTTGCTGGAACTTCACCCTGGGAAACTACTGTCGGATATTCCCGAGCGGTGCGGGTCGGAAATGTCGTGCAGGTCGCTGGAACAACAGCCACGGTAGCAGGGGAGGTGGTTGGGATAGACAACGCCTACGAGCAAACCCGCGTGGCACTGGGCATCATTGCTGAAGCTCTAGCTCAGGCTGGGGCTGGGTTGGAACATGTGGTGCGTACCCGTATGTATGTCACTGATATTTCGCGCTGGGAGCAAGTCGGACGGGCGCATGGCGAAGTTTTTGGGCACATCCGCCCCGCCGCCACACTGGTGCAGGTCGCTGCTCTTATTGATCCACTGCACCTAGTAGAAATTGAGGCCGAAGCGGTGATGGCCTGAACTCTAAACGCTCCGTCATTCTCCTGGCCCTTGCTCTGGACGCACTGGGCGAACCCCCGGCCCGTTTTCATCCGGTGATTTACATGGGCCATTACCTGGGCTGGGCGCGGAAAAGCTGGCGAGGTCTTACGCCCCGGTGGCAGCTGTCCGAAGGCGCGGCGAGCTGGGCACTGGGCGCTGGGCTGGCGGCGGGCACAGGGCACGCGGCGTCCGGTCTGCCCTGGTGGGTGCAGGGCACGCTGCTCAAGCCGCTGCTGGCGCGTAAGGCACTCTTTGACGCGGTGGGCGAGGTGGCAACGGCCCTGGAACGCGGCGACCTGCCCGGAGCCCGCCGACTGCTAAGCTGGCATCTGGTCAGCCGGGAAACCTCCGAACTGAGCGCTACGGAGGTGGCGGGCGCCGCAATCGAAAGCCTCGCGGAGAACCTGTCGGACAGCGTGGTCGCGCCGTTGCTGGCTTACCGTGTGGGCGGGCTGGGGCTGGCCGCCGCCTACCGCCTGACCAACACAGCCGACGCCATGTGGGGCTACCGCACGCCCGAACTGGAATGGGCGGGCAAGGCCGCAGCGCGGGCCGACGACCTGCTGAACCTCGCCCCGGCGCGGCTGACGGCGCTGTGTACCCTGGCCGCTAGCCGGGGCAAAGGCTGGCGCGTTTGGGCGCGGAACAGACGTAACACGGCCAGTCCAAATGCTGGGCATCCGATGGCGGCTTTTGCAGGAGCTTTAGATGTGAGACTCGACAAGCGCGGCATGTATGTGCTGAATGCTGCCGGGCGCGAACCGGACGCGGCGCAGGTGCGGCGGGCGCTGGCGCTGGCGTGGCGGGCAGTTGCAGTGGCGGCGCTGGTGGTGCTAAATGTCTGACCTGCTCCCCCCCCTGCTGCCCCGCGCCACACACGGCGGCCCCTCGGCTGCCGCGTTCACGGGGCTGGACTTCAGCGTCAACTGCAATCCTTACGGCCCAAATCCGGTGTTGCTAAACGCCATCAAAACTGCCGACCACGCCCACTACCCCGACCCGGCGTATCTGGACGTGCGACAAAAGCTGGCCGACTGGCACGGGGTACAGCCGGAAAATGTAACTCTCAGCGTGGGGGCGTCCGACCTGCTTCACCGCAGCGCCCGCGCCTTTCTGCCTCCTGGGGAGGTGCTCCTGAGTCTGCACGCCCCCTTTGGCGAACTGAGCCGCGCCGCGCAACTCCAGCGGGCCGAAATCCGCGTGGTAGACAAACTCCCGGCACAGTTGCCGCCGGGCACCCGGCTGGTGTACGTCGGGCAACCGCATAACCCGACAGGCCGCAGCCTGAGCGCTGGCGAAGTGCAGGCCCTGGCCGACGCCTGCGCCGCCGCGAACGCCCTGCTCGTACTGGATTTAGCCTACGCGCCGTTCGTTGAGGTTCCCATCATCCATCATCCATCATCCATTGCCCTGTATTCTCCTGGCAAAGCGCACGGTCTGGTCGGGGCGCGACCCGCCTACGCGCTCACCAGCACAGAAATCGGGGCGCGGCTGGAGAATCTGGCCCCCGCGTGGCACCTTCCGGCGGGAACGGCGGCGGCCCTGGCCGCGTTGCCCGAAGCCCAGACCTTTCTGGCCGAAACTCTGCCGCAAGTTCGGCGGGGCGCCCTGGCATTAGCCACAGCTTTGCGCGAATTTGGCCCCGTGGAACATAATGGCACGCCCTATATGACGCTGGAAGTCGCAGACGCCCAGCGAGTAGCACGGGAATTATGGGCGCTGGGTATCAGGGTGCGCGACTGCGCCAGCTACGGCTTTCCGGGTCGCGTCCGGGTCAGCACGCAGGGGGCGGCGGACGCTCGCCTGATGGCCGCGCTGCGGGAGGTGTGGTATGGGTAGAGCCATTATGATTCAGGGCTGCACCAGTAACGCGGGCAAGTCGTATCTGTGCGCCGCGCTTTGCCGCATCCTGGCCGACGAGGGGCTGCGGGTCGCACCATTCAAGGCCCAGAACATGAGTAACAACGCCGGAGTTACCCCGGACGGTTTAGAGATGGGCCGCGCCCAACTGGTGCAGGCCCGCGCCGCCAGAGTCACACCCGACGTGCGAATGAATCCCGTGCTGCTTAAGCCCGAGGCCGACACCCGCTCGCAGGTGGTGCTGCTGGGACGCGCCGACCCCGAGCTGACTGCGCTGCCCTGGCGTGAGCGCAAGCCGCAGCTATGGCCGCACGTCCAGACCGCTCTGCATAGCCTGCTGCACGAGTTCGACGTGGTCGTCATTGAGGGCGCAGGCAGCCCCGCCGAGGTCAACTTGCGTGAGACCGACATCGTGAATATGCGGGTGGCGCACGAAGCGCAGGCCGCCGTGCTGCTGGCCGCCGACATTGACCGGGGCGGCGCATTCGCCCACCTGCTGGGAACGTGGTACTGCCTGATTCCCGAGGAAAGGGCGCTACTACGCGGCTTTATCCTCAACCGGTTTCGCGGAGACGCGCGGCTGCTTGCGCCCGCGCCCACGTGGTTGCAGCAGCAGACCGGTGTGCCGACCGTAGGCGTGGTGCCCTGGCTAAATATCCCTTTGCCCGAGGAAGATGGCGTGGCGGTGGAGGCTTCATCAGTCGTCACCCACGATTCATCACCGGGTTTTGTGGCGATTGCCCGCCTGCCCCGCGTCTCCAACTTCGACGAGTTCGCGCCGCTAGGCGAGGTAGCCCGCTGGGTGTCTACGCCCGCCGACCTGGACGGAGCGCGGGCGGTCATTTTGCCCGGCAGCAAAAGCACCGGCTCGGATTTGGCGTGGCTGCGCTCGACTGGGCTGGCGGGGGCCATTTCGCGCCTCGCCGCGCAGGGTATTCCCGTGCTGGGCGTGTGCGGCGGCTTACAGATGCTGGGACTCGAAATCTCCGACCCACAGGGCGTAGAGGGTAGCGGCCATGTTCCGGGGCTGGGATTACTCAACCTGCGAACCGAATTTGCGCCCGAAAAAACCACGCTTCAGACGACCTTCACCGACGCCGAGACGGGCTTTACGCTGGACGGCTACGAAATCCACCACGGGCAAACTGCGAAGGGGTCAGGCGTGCAGGAGCTTGCGCCGGGGCTGCTGTGGCGGCAGGGCAACGTGCGCGGCACCTACCTTCACGGCATTCTGGAAAATCCGGCCTATCTGGAAGCGTTTCTGGGCTGGGCGGGGTTGCCTGTACCCGCTGGCCTGGATTCGCTCGACGCCCGTCTGGACGCCATCGCCGCGCAGGTCAGGGCCAGCCTGGACTGGAACCTGATACGGAGCTGGCTGTAATGGGCCGCCTGATTTTTGTCACTGGCGGCGCACGCAGCGGCAAAAGCAGCTACGCCGAGCAACTGGCCGCACACAGTGGGAAGGGGCAAACCGCGCAGGCGGTCACCTATCTGGCAACCGCCGTCCCCTTCGACGACGAGATGAAAGACCGCGTCGGGCGGCACCAGTCTGAGCGCCCCGCCGACTGGCTGACCGTCGAGGAAGCTGTCAACGTTGCCCAGGCCGCGCAGCAGGTGCAGACGCCCGTGCTGCTGCTCGACTGCCTCAGCGTGTGGGTAAACAACCTGATGTACCACGACTTCAGTGATGGGCAGGTGCTGGACGCCGCCGCCGAACTGGTCAGCGTCGCCAGAAACCGCGCGGGCACGACCATCTGCGTGACCAATGAAGTGGGCTTGGGTATTGTGCCCGGCAACGCCCTCTCGCGGCGTTACCGCGACGTGCTCGGCTGGGTCAATCAGCGGGTAGCCGGGGCCAGCGACGAGGCGTACCTGCTGGTCAGCGGAATACCGCTGAAGCTGAAGTAGGGCCATGAACGTCCTGGGCCTGTTGCTGACGCTCTCGCTGGTCGTCGTTGGCGGCCTGTGCTGGGGCTGGCTTTCTAGAGACGGCCCCGGCTGGGCGGGCTTCGCGTTGCCGCTGGCGCTGCTGCTGGACATGGTTTTCTGTCTGCTAGCCCGCAGGCACAGGGCGAATCCGAACGTCTGCAAGCCCCCGACCCGGCCCAGGCTGATGCCGAAGACTACGGCGCATCATCTGGGGTTGCGGGCACTGCTGGACGGCGGCCTGCTGCTTTTCGTGCTGTAGCACCTCGCGCGTTTCGCCCTATCCTGAACATCATGTCCAACTCGCTGTCCGAACTTCTTCAGAACATCAAACCCGCCGACGCCGCCACCATGTCCCGCGCCCGTGAGCGCCAGGCCCAACTGACCAAACCCGCCGGGGCGCTGGGCGACCTCGAAGAGATTTCGGTGCGGCTGGCAGGCGTCTTCGGCCACGAGCAACCCCATCCGCAGGGGGTGGCGGTCATCGTAGCGGCTGCCGACCATGGCGTGGCACAAAGCGGCGTCAGCGCCTTCCCGCCCGAGGTCACGCCCGCGATGGTCGCCAACTTTTTGGCCGAAACCCCCGCCGGGCCGGGTGGAGCCGCCGTCAACGCCATCGCCCGCACGGTGGGCGCGAGGGTGTATGTGATGGACGCCGGAGTCAATGCCGACCTGCCCGACCATCCCCGGCTGATTAAGGCCGCTGTCCGCAAGGGAACGCGCAATCTGAAGTCCGAAGCGGCCATGACGCGCGGGGAAACAGAGGCGCTGATTCTGGCGGGCGCGGCGCTGGCACGGCAGGCCATCGAGGACGGGGCCGACCTGCTGATTCCCGGCGAAATGGGCATCGGCAACACCACCCCGGCGGCGGCTATTACTGCGCGAATGCTAACACTCGATCCGGCAGAAGTGACCGGGCGCGGCACGGGCGTAGACGACGAGCGGCTGGCCCACAAGGTCGCCGTGGTGCGGGGGGCGCTGGCTCGCACCGCCACCACCGACCCGCTGGACGTGCTGACCGAGTTTGGGGGCTACGAGATCGCCGCCATGCTGGGCGTGATGCTCCAGGCGGCAGCGAGTGGTAAGGCCATTATTCTGGACGGCTTTGTAGAGGGCAGTGCGGCGCTGGTGGGCGTGGCCTTGGCCCCGGCCCTGCGCGACCACCTGTTCGCGGCGGGCGAGTGCGCCGAGATCGGCCACGCAGCGCAACTGGCGCACCTGGAATTGACCCCGATGTTCAAACTCGGCCTGCGGCTGGGCGAGGGCACCGGCGGCGTGCTGGCAGCTCCGTTGCTGCTCTCGGCGGCGGCCACCCTACGCGAGATGCAGACCTTCGCCGAGGCGGGCGTACCGGGAGCCTGAATCCGGCAAACGGTCGCAGAAGTCGGGGTCAGCAAAAATCCTTGCAGGAGTCGGCCAGCGAATTGGTCGAGGACAGAGCAGGCAGCCAGGGCGGGCCACCAGGCCGGATCAGCCTGGCCCCAGCACCACGCCCGTCAGCAGGTTCAGCGGGCACAGCCGCAGCACTTCACGCACCTGCCCTGCGGTCACGGCGGTATACCGCGCGGCCAGTTCCTCGGTCGTGCGGACTTCGCCCACGGCCAGATACTCCATGCCCAGCGTAAACAGACGGCCCTGCGGCGCTTCGGCGCGCAGCAGCGTGCCCACGGCGGCCTTGCGGGCGGCGCGGCGCACGGCGGTGTCGGTGATCAGCGCCTCGGCTCCGGCCATTACCTTGCGGTAGGCAGCCAGCACCGTCTCCAGCCGCTCGGGGTCACAGGAAAACCCCCCCTCGAACACGCCCGTATCGCGGTAATCGAGGTGAACCAGATCGGCGCTGTCGGTCAGGCCGGTATCGACCAGCGCCCAGTACAGCGCTCCGTTTTCACCACCGATCAGGTCGGCCAAAATCGCGGCGGCCTCACGCAGAGGATGGCGCGTGCCCAGGCCCGGAGTGGCGAACGCCGCCTGCACGCGGGTCAGCCCCGGATCGAGCAAGCGCCGCAGGGTGCCGGGGTGGGCAGGCACCGCAGGCGAAATCACCGGATTGGCCTCTGCCACCGCCCAGGACACCAGTTCGCGCCCGGCCCAGGCCAGCACCTGAGCCTCATTAAAGGCCCCGACCACAGCCAGCGTGACCTGACCCGCGCCGTAACGCTCCTGCCAGTTGCGCCGCAACACGTCGCGTGACAGCGCCGCAACTGTCTCTGGCGTGCCCAGCACCTGATGCCCCAGCGGATGAGCGCCCCAGTAGTCGGCCCGCAGCGCGTCCATAACCCGCACGCTGGGCTGCTCAGCGTACATGGCGATTTCTTCCAGAATGACCTGCCGCTCGGGTTCGATGTCAGCGGGGCGCAGGGCCGGGCGCATCAGCTCGGTCAGCGTGCCAAGCAACTCGCCCGTGCATTCGGGCAAAGCCGCCGCGTGATACACGGTGGCTTCCTCACTGGTAAAGGCGTTGGACTGCCCGCCCAGATCGTCCAGCCGCTCATTAAGAGCCTGCGAAGGCAGGGCCTCGCTACCCTTGAACATCAGGTGTTCGAGAAAGTGGCTCACGCCCATTTCGCTGCTCTGCTCGTCCCGCGCCCCGGTATTCACGAAGTAACCCGCCGCCACTGTCTGGGCTGCCGGATCGCTTTCGAGCAGCAGGGTCAGGCCGTTGGGTAGGCGGTGCTCCGGCGGGCTGTCCTCTGGCTGGGCGCGCCGGGTCACGCCTGCACCTGTTGCCGCTGCGGGGACTGAAGTTCTGCCCCTGGCCCCAGCGTGACCTGGGTGGCGTCTTGAAGTGGGGTGTACCGCCTTAAAAAGGCATTGACCTGACCGGGGGTCAGGGCGTCGATTTCGGCTCGCAGCCCCGAGACGCCGCGTACCCGTCCGAACAGGGTTAGGTCGCGGGTCAGGGCATGGGCACGTCCGCGCAGGCTTTCGCCGCCGAACACCACACTGGCACTGAGGCCCGCGTGGGCACGGCGAAATTCATCGTCGCTTAAGCCCGCGCTCAGGCGCTCCAGTTCAGCGCGAACGACCTGCAACGTCTCGGGGGCGCGGTCGGGCGTGCTGCCCGCATACACACTGAGAAAGCCCTGCCCCCCCAGCACGGTAGGCGAGGCGCTGACCGAATACGCCAGCCCGCGTTCCTCGCGCACCGCCATAAACAGTCGACTGCTGCTGCCGCCCGAAAGTGCAGTGAGGGCCAGTTGCCACGCCAGCCAGTCGGGGCTGCGCGGGTCCACTCCGGGGGCCGTTAGCGTCAGGTGAGTCTGCTCGCCGTCGGGATACGGCAGGTGCGCCCGCCCGCCAGGGGCGAACCGCGCCGGAACCTGCACGTCTTGCCCGCTGCGCCAGCCCGCAAAAGTGCGCTGGGCGAGGGCCAGCACGTCTTCTTCCGGGAGGTCGGCCACGATGCCCAGCACGCTGCCCGCCTGCCCATACTGCTCCAGATGCCTGTGCAGACTGGCCGCGCTGATCTGCGCCAGCCCGTCCAGGGTGCCGCTGGTGGGGTGCGCGTAGCCTGAACCTGGATCGCCCGGCGCGTGGGTAAACGCCAGGGCGCGGGACTTCAGGGCCAGCAGATCAGTCGGGCTGTCGTCCAGGCTTTCAAGGTCCTGGCGAGCCAGATCAAGCAGGGTGGGCAGGTCGCTCTGGGGAAGCACGGGGCGCGTCCAGACATCGGCCACCAGTTCAAGGGCAGCGGGCAGGTCGGCCAGCAGGCCACTGGCCCCAGTACGGGTAGCCTCGGGGCCGACGCCTCCACTGCGGCGCACGCCCAGATCGTCGAAGGCGTCTTGCAACTGCCGCGAGTCTCGCCCGCCTGCCCCCCGGAAGAGCCACTCTTCGAGCACCGCCGCCGAACCTTCCTGGCCGCGTGGGTCATGGGCGCTGCCCACCGGCACGCGCAGGTCGAACGCAAAACCGGGTCCGGGGCGGCGCTCGAACGCTACGCGCAGCCCCCCTTCCAATGTCCAGAGTGTTGCCGTTTGGCAAAGCATTAGCGGAGTGTACGCCACTGCGTCAGGGCCGCGCAGTGATGTTGCACCTGCGCCGCCAACCTGACCGGAACTTAATGCTCTGTAGGCTGCTTACCTCTGTGTGACGTACAGGGGCTAGGCTGAGAGTGTTATGAAAAAGACTTTAAGACTGACCCTGCCCATAGTCCTGCTGTCGGCCATTCTGAGTGCCTGTAGCAGCGGCAACCAGACCGATACGATCAACCCCACCGTGAGCCTGAGCACTATCAGCGGCACGGTCACTCAGCCGGGAACGGTGACGTTGCAGGCCACTGCCAGTGACAACAAGAGTGTCAAGGAAGTCGATTTCTACGTCGATAACGTGCTGGTGCAGGCTGTGACCACGCCTACGAACGGCGTCTATCAGACCCCCTACACCTGGCAGGCCCGCCAGAACGGCGCCCATATTGTCAAAGCCGTTGCCGTGGACAGCAGCAACAACCGCAGCACCGACGCCACCCAGCAGGTCAATGTCAACATCGTGGTCGATACGGTCAAGCCAGTGGTCACCATCAGCGTACCCAGTACCATCACCACGGCTGGAACCTACAACGTGACTGTCACGGCGAGTGACAATGTAGGTGTCGTAGCCCTTACTGGGACACTGACCTTACCCAACGGTATGAGCGTCCCCCTGTCCAACCTCAGTACGTCCGGCGGCACGGTAGCCCTACCGGTCACCGCCGCCTACAACGGCACCTCGACCCTTACCGTAACGGCCACCGACGCCGCAGGCAACCAGACCACCCAGACGCAACAGGTCGTCGTGAATATTCCCTAAGGACAACGTACTTTTTACGATCTTCGCTTCGCTCGATTAATCTCAAGATTAGAGCATTTTGCAAAAAGATGGTGCTCTTTTTACCATCTTTTGGCCGACTGCAACAAGTGAAACAGAAAAAGCCGTTCTCCGAGGCTGTCTGAGGCCCTAACCATGGGAAATGTTTTAGGCTTTAACGGTGGAACGCGCAGCTTACCCTAGCGACCTC